>DATFYJ010000072.1:0-3432 GCA_035315105.1 Chitinivibrionales bacterium | reverse complement strand
AAACGCGTTCGTGCCCGACCCGCTTGGCGCACCGTACCTGGAAAAAACATTCGGCATTCGCGACGGCTTCACGCTGCTGCACGCGGGAAGGGTGAGCAAGGAGAAAAACCTCGATTTTCTCGCCGACGTGTATGAAGCGGTTCTTGCGAAACGCGACGATATCAATCTGGTTATCGCGGGCAACGGCCCCTATATTGACGAATACAAAGCGCGCCTGGCCGCGCACAAGCGCGTGCAATTTGCCGGTCGCGTCGAGCGTTCGACACTGCCGCTGCTCTACTCGGGTTCCCACCTGCTGGTGTTTCCCAGCGTGACCGATACCTTCGGCCTTGTAGTGCTCGAAGCACAGTCGTGCGGCCTGCCCGTTCTGGTTTCCGATTTCGGCGGCCCCAAGAAAATCATCAGGGACGGAACCACCGGGTACGTTGCGGAGGCGAACAACATTGACGACTGGGAAAAGAAGATACTCGGCGTGGCCGCCATGATCGAATCGTATCCCGACCTGTACCGGGAAATGCGGGCGGCGGCGCGCCGTCACGTGGCGCTCACCTACGACTGGCGCGTTGTATTCCAGGATATCTTCACCGCCGGCCGTCGGTCCTCGGGCGCGCCTCAGGCGCACGACCCGTCGGCGGCGTATGCCGACATCATTGCCGTCGGCGAAGCGGCGGCGCGTTAGGAAGCTTTCGATGCCCAATGCCCCTCCTGCCACGGGAAAGGGCCTGCTGTACATCGCCGACTCTCTCTCGGCGTTCGCACTTCCCTCCCGCCTGCCTCCGGGCGCAACCGTCAACTGGTCGAAAACTCCGTTCCCCCTTCTCGAACGCAACGGCCGGTTGCCGTTTACAACATGCGAAAAGATCCTGAGGCGGTTCGAATCCTACTGCGGCGTCATAGCCGGGCTCGGGTTCAACGCTGTGTCCATTGACGACATCGCGCATTTTACTGCGCAACAATGGTATTCCGACCGTCTCAAGGCAAAAATCGCCGATTATGCCGGTCTGCTCGTCCGCTTGTGCGAGGCCGCGGGACACGCCGGTCTGTCGGTGTTCGTCACGACGGACGCAAATTTCTCGTCCGGCAACAGTCGGCGCCACGCGCACAGCGATGGCGCCTTTCTCGCCGAGGCGTGTACGATCCTCTTAAGGCAGTTTCCGTCGGTGTCGGGCGTCATTCTCCGCATCGGTGAGTGCGACGGGCTTGACGTGGACCACGAAATGCGCTCGAACCTTTCGGTCCGCACGCCCGCGCAGGCCCGGTCGTTCATGCTTAGCCTTCTGCCCCTTTTTGAGGAACAGGGCCGGACGCTTATCGTGCGGACATGGACCGTGGGCGCGTTTCCCGTGGGCGATCTCATGTGGAACCCGGCAACCTATCGCGCAGTATTTGACGGCATCACGAGTCCGTCCCTTATCGTGTCGCACAAGTACGGTACCACCGACTTCTACCGGTATCTTGGCCTCAACCCGCTCATTTTCGAGGGAACGCAGCGCAAGCTGGTCGAATTCCAGGCCCGGCGCGAGTACGAGGGGTTCGGCGAGTTTCCCTCCTTTGTCGGCGACTACTACGAACGCCTCCGCCATAAATTGACACGGTGCGAAACCTTCGCCGGGATCATGGTGTGGAGCCAGACCGGAGGGTGGTCCAGGTTCCGTTCCCTCACGTTCATGCCGGGATCGTCGATATACAACGAGATAAACACCGCGGTCACGGTGTCACTGTTTGCCAACGGGGACGGCGTTGAGGCCGCGGTTACCCGGTACTGCCGGCTTCGCGCGCCGCACCTAGATGCCGCGAAACTCCTGCGGCTCCTCCGTCTTTCGTCCGAGGTCATCGACTCGCTGTGGTACATGCCAGAATTCTCGCGACACTCCATTTTCTTCAGACGGACGCGCGTGCCGCCGCTTTTGTGGGTGTTCTGGGACACTATTGTGATCAGCGCAACGCTCCGTTTGTTCGTGCGGCGGTTCGCGTCCGGCGATGGTTCGAATCACACCGCGGACGCCCTTGCCAAAATTGACGAAATGCAATCCATTGCTGTGAAGATAAATCTCGACCAGAAACCGTTTGTTCTAATGCGCCGGACAATGCAGCTGTTTTGGCTTGCGCGCGAGTATTTCCTTGGCGATCCCACCCCCTCCCTTATCCAGCGGATACAAATGGAAGTGGACGATTACAAAAGGGAATTTCCACGTTCGGCACGTTTCTCCGTTGTGTGCGACTTCGGTTCCCCACATGCCGAAACGGCTGTGCTGTGGCTGATGTTCCGGATGCTCCCGCGCACCAGCCCGCCGTACAGGCTTACCGACAAACTCTTTTTCAACCGGCTTGCGGCGGTGGTTGTCCCTTTTGTAAAGGCATGGAACAGACGCCGCCTGCCCGCCTTTGTACGAGAAAGGGGCATGGGCTTTGAATCGCTGCTGCGATAGGAAATGGACCTCATTTCCAGGGCTGCGGGATGATTCGCACGGCCTTACAAATCTCTTGCGCAAAGCTAACACTTTTCTAACAAGCGAATTCTATATAGATTGACATAGTCCCGGGATGGCAAACACGGCCTATTGTTTCCATTCTGCATTCGAGAAACAGAGTTCATGAAACCAAAGCGTTTACCGGTCCGTAACAAGATACCCGCATCGGATCCCCTTGCCGGAGCCATGACGATGGACAGTCTCCTGCGTTCCCTCAGGCATATGCGGGCCGATCTGCTTTCAATCAATGACCGTTTTGCCCAGGTCGTGGAAAGGCTTCACCCTACCTACCGGGACAGCGCCCGGAACCTTCTCGGGTACCTGTCTCTTCGCAGACACGACATCCGCGACATCCAGGACACACTGGCCGGGCTCGGGCTTTCGTCGATGGGCAGGGCCGAAGCGCACGTGCTTGCCACCCTCAATTCGGTGATACGCACCGTGTGCTCGCTTGCGCGAAGGCCCTGGATCGAACATCCGTCATTAAAAGTGCAGATCACCCGCGAACGGGGCAGGCAGATTCTCCGTGAGCACACCGAGGCGCTGCTCGGCCAGGCGCCCGCGGGCCGGTCGACGAGGATCATGGTGACCATGCCGTCGGAAGCCGCCGGCGATTACGGTCTCGTCAAGAGCCTGCTGTCGCACGGCATGAACTGCATGCGCATCAACTGCGCGCATGACGACGAGACCGCCTGGCAGGCGATGATCGACAACCTCCGGCGCGCACAGCGCGAGACCGGGATGGCCTGCCGCGTGCTTATGGACCTCTCGGGTCCCAAGCTGCGTACCGGACCGCTTGCGGCCGGGCCTAAGGTGGTCAAGTGGCGGCCTAAGCGTGACGCATTCGGCAGGGTGACCGCGCCCGCCCGCATCTGGCTCAGGGCGATTGACGGACAGGAACCAGCTCTCGCCGATCTCGATGCAGTGCTTGCCGTGGATGATAAATGGCTTTCCCGCATTA
>DATFYJ010000071.1:0-3464 GCA_035315105.1 Chitinivibrionales bacterium | reverse complement strand
CAGCCTGCGCACCGACAGGAATCCTGTTTTGTCAACTCTCCGCACCCGGGACGACCGCCCGGCGCGATAAAAACAGAAGAAACACGCATGCCCATTGAATTACTCTATATCATTCCGGTCCTCGCAATGGCGTTTCTGGTGTACCGCCTCGTGCTCAACGCACAGAAGCGCGCGGAGGCCGCCGGCGCATCCGCTCCCGCCGCTGTAGCAGGCACGGCGCAGGCCGGGGACACCAAATCGCAGCAGGCGGTTCGTTCCACCGAAGACCGGCTTAACGAATACGAACAGACAATCGCCCAAATCAACAAAACGCTTTCTGCCCAGCAGAAAGTCATCGAGAAATTTCAGGAGGAAAACACTTCCTGCACCGGTGAGATTGAAAAGCTCAACGCGCAGCTCCGGGAACTGCACAAGGAATACGACATCGTCATCAGCGAGAACTTCTCGCTTCGCGCAAAAGCAAAGAGCCTTCAGAGAAAACTCGATGGCATTCCCGCCGCGTTTGACTCAGCAGGTCCCGCCGCTGAGGCGACTCCGCATGCCGACGGCGTCAAAGAGACGATGACGATGAACATGAACCTGTACGAAGATACCAAGCTCTTCAAATCGTCCTCACTGCTTGACGATACGACACGGTTCGACGATACCGAATCCTCAGCATAAATCTTCCTGTTTCTTTCCGCCAGGCATCTTCCGCCGAAAATTCGGCAGTTTTCTGCAATTTTTCCGCTTTTTGTTGACCCCATAAAATAAACGATATGTAGTACTGCATTGTCTTAAGCAACACAACATATTGTGGTTTTTCGCATTCTGAATGTTTGTTACGTCAAGAATTACCACAATATTCGGACATTTTCATATAGAAAAAACTTGACTTTCTTGAACCTATCTAGTATTGTATAGGTGAGAATAGGCTTAATTAGGTTGAAAAAGGGGAAACAAAATGTCTCGATTCCGAGGCCGATTTGATCTCTGTCTGGACAATCAGGGCAGGATCAATGTTCCCGCAAAGTTCCGAAAAGCAATGGATCCTGAAGCTTCGGAGACATTAGTGATATGCAGAGCGCCGGCCGGATGTCTTCGCGGGTATGCGCAGAACATGTGGAACAAGTACGAAGATGAAATCGCGCAATGGCCTCAGACGGCGGAGGCGTTGCGGCACAAAACGCTCCTGTACTCGACGCTGTACGAAACCGTGCTTGACGCGCAGGGAAGGATAACGCTGCCGTCTTTGCAGTTAAGCATAGCCGGGATCGTGAAAAACGTCACCCTTATCGGCCAATACGGCTTCTTTGAAATCTGGGCCACCGATCGTCTCGGTGCCTATCTCGGAAAGCAGGACGATTTCGACGAAGTGTTTTTCAAGTCGGTCGCGTCGGTCGGTGGGGAACGTTGAACGCCGATGACGTCTATCATGTCCCCGTGCTCCTGGCAGAGAGCATGGAGGCCCTTGCCGTAAAGCCCGACGGCACGTACCTCGATGCCACGGCAGGCGGCGGCGGACACCTGAGAGAAATACTGGCAAGACTTGATAAAAGGGGAACTGCAATCGCTATCGACCGGGACCCGGACGCAATCGCCTGGATCGGCGCTCACGTGGAGCACGGTGCAACGGCCCTTATTCTGGAACAAAGCCCTTTTTCCCGATTCGACACGGTTCTGTTACATCACGGCATCGGCGCCGTCGACGGCATGCTGCTCGATCTGGGCGTGTCGTCGCATCAGATTGACACACAGGAACGCGGATTTTCGTACATGAAGCCGGCTTACCTCGATATGCGCATGGACCCCGCTTCCGGCATGAGCGCCGCGGATTTCTGCGCGTCGGCAAGCGAGAAGGAACTCGCGCGCGTTCTCGCCGACTTCGGGGAAATCACCAACCCGCTCCGCATGGCCCGCGCCATCAAGGGATGCACACAGCGCCGTCCGCTCCGGACGTCGGGCGACCTTGTATCCTGCCTGAGAAATGAATACGGCGCCTCGTTTCCGGTCAAGGTGATTGCAAAAGTGTTCCAGGCGCTGAGGATTGCCGTGAACGGCGAGCTTGCCGAGCTGGCCGCCAGCCTTACCGCGGCACTCTCGAAAGTCAAGCACGGCGGGAGGATCGTGGTGATTTCGTACCATTCGCTCGAAGACAGAATCGTCAAGAATTTTTTCCGCGACGGCGAGCAGGGATGCGTGTGCCCGCCCGTGCTGAAAAAGTGCATGTGCGGCAGAAAAATATTGCTTAAGCGCCTAAACAAAAAAGTGATAATTCCGTCGGCGGCCGAGGTTGCACGCAACCCGCGCGCGCGGAGCGCGCGCCTGCGCGCCGCCGAGATGGTTGCTTAACACAAGGGAATTTTACGCCATGAATAACCGCAACGACAAAAAGGCTTCCGGGAAACACGGCGGCGCGCAGTCGGCCGCCCCGGTGCTGCGGCTGCGGGAACTGGCCGTGGGCGTCGCGATCATCGCGCTGCTCATCGCGTGGCCCCTGCTCATGGTGTCGAGGCAGATCTACATCACCAACCTTTCGGTGCGGGAGAGCGCGCTCGCCGACAGCCTTGCCGCGGTGGGACGGCAATGCGCGGCCCAGCGGCTTTACAACGAAAAGCTGTCGAGCACGGCGCGCATTGAGTCGATCATGCGCGAGCACCGCGGTCTCGAGTATCCGTCGGCCACCCGGATCATCGTGCTGCGCGAGCCGAAGGAGAGCGCTCCCGGCGGGCGGGCGACGCGGGATTTTATCGCGATTATCAAGAAACCTTTTGTGCGGGAGAAGGGGTAGACGCCATGTTCAGGGCCCGGGCGTATTTCGTTGCCTGCCTGCTTGCCGCGCTCGGCCTGGTGATTGTCGCCCGGCTGTTCGATATCCAGATCCTGCACGGCAGTGAATATGCGCAGGAAAGCAGGAGGCAGGCGCAGCAGCGGGTATTGCTTTACGCGAAACGCGGCGACCTGCTCGACCGAAAAGGCCGCGTTCTGGCCACCTGCACCGGGAGCCAGCTCACCCTTGATGCAACCCTGCTTGCGGCGCAGAACGGTCCCGAGCAACCCGATTCGGCCGAGGGCCGGGTGCTGCTCCGGCGCGTGTATCCCTACGGCAATGCCGCGGGCGCGGTACTCGGCTATGTGGGAAAAGACGGGTACGGCCTCGGCGGCGCGGAGTTCGTTTTTGACAAGTACCTTCGCGGCGAGAGCGGCTGGGCGATTGTGATGCGCGACGGCCGCAACCGCAGATATCCCACGCTCGACCTTCCGCGGAAGCAGCCTGAAACCGGCGGCAATGTGTACCTCACCATCGATATCGACGTCCAGAAGATCGCCGAGAACGTGATCCGGCAGACGGTGAATTCCCTGAATGCAAAAGGCGCCATGTGCATCGTGATGGAGCCGGCAACGGGCAGGATTCTCGCCATGGTGAACGAGCCGGAGTTCAATCCCAACATGCCCGCACGGTACGCGCTCGACGCGCGGATAAA
>DATFYJ010000070.1:0-4169 GCA_035315105.1 Chitinivibrionales bacterium | reverse complement strand
TCTCAGGACAAACGGTACAATCCTTGCGTTTAGAAACTGCATAACTGTAGTCCCGAAACAAAATCGGAAACATTTTTCCCGTTATGCAGTCTAATACTCAAACAAGCGCCCATCCGGGCGCGAGCGGCCCCGGAGCGGGAGATGAACAGCCGAACCACTTATTACCAAAGGAGAGTGTATGGCTCTTACCAGCAAGAGTGACCTTGTCCGCCTGCAGAAGACCCTCAAAACCGACGAAGCGATCGCCAAGAAATTCGGCGTGACCCGTCAGGCCATTCACCAGTTGCGGGCGAAATACGAAATCCCCTCGCGAAGGGCGCTCAATCCAGCGCGCGACAGGAAGGTTATCGCCATGTACAAGGGCGACACGACCGGCATCGACATCGCCAAGAAGTTCGGATTGTCGGTTTCGCAAACGTACAGGATCCTTTCAAGCAAGAAGAAATAGCCCGTCTGCTGCGGCCTTGTTTCGGATTCCCACGCATTCGTCGCCCGCGTGATTCAGGCGACGAATGCTCGTTCTGTCACATGTCCAAGCCAAAGGAGTTATGGTATGAAGAAAGCTCTCCTGTTCGCGCTATGTTCGGCGGTTCTGGTCCTTCCCTGCTCATCGGTACAGGCGCAGCCGGCGCCTCGCGCCGCGGTCGCCTCCGAGCTGGCCGACCATCCCCGCATCGCCACCGCAATCCGTGACCTGGAGGACGCCATTGCCTATATGGAGGCTGCGCCGCACAATTTCGGCGGTCACAAGGCTGCTGCCATAGCTGCTTCGCGCAAGGCGATTGCTCAACTGGAGAAGGCCATGGCCTACAGGGCAAGGAGGGATGAGAGATAGGCTTTCTCAAAAGGTAAGAAGAATTGGGCGTTCCCCCATGTAGAGCCGTGCGCCTCTACATAGGGTCGGTTCTACCCCTTCGGGTACTTCCAGGGGTCGTCCTTCCGGTCTCGGCCTCCGGCCTCGGGCCGCCCCGGCCCTATGGCCCACAGGGCCGGGTCCGGGCGGCATCCCGCTTTGGCGGGACCTCCAGTCGCCCCTAACGCGCGGCAGGGGAAATCTGCTCTGTCAAGTTTAATTTCTACGCCAGCTGGAATACTCAGATCAAACCTGAATCTTTTTTTCCAAATCCTGCTGTCAACCGCCAACTGTCAACTTTCAACTCTCTTTCTTGGTGCCTCGCAGGAAGAAAGTGCCCCATACAACTGCTTTACTTGGGTGCCCCCACACAAGAGTTTGGTTCTGCAACTGCTTCCACTCGGGGTGCACCCAGGAGGGGGTAGCGGAAGACTTTGCGGAGCAAAGGCTGAAGCGTGGGGGATACTTCCCCCCATAGAGGTAACTCTATAATTAAAACCTATCATGCATTAACCCTCTGTGCAGCATTTCACGAAGTATTCTTGCGCGCCGATCAGATTCTTAGGGCAAAAAACGACGATTATCCTTATTATTAGAGGGTATTGATCGTATTCAAATCCTAAGCGCTTAACAACTCATCCGGGGATAGAAGAGGCGGTTGAAATGTTCCGTAGGACATCGTTGGAAACTTTTGGGTTGCGCACCGCTGCGCTCCTCGTGGCCGTCATATTGACAAACGCGATTGCCGGCGGCTGGAAGCTTTTCTGGTCCGACGAATTCGACAGTACCGCGCTCAACGAAAATAACTGGACGGTGGATCCGACAGACAACCCGCCCAACGGCGAACAGGAGCATTACACCGCGGGTCACGACAAGGCGGGCTCCAATATTTTTGTCAAGAACAACACGCTTATCATCGTGGCGCAGCAGACCTCGGAGATCACCTCGGGCAGGATGAACGACGCGAACCATAAGACCTTCATGTACGGACGCATGGAAGCGCGCATGCGCCTGCCCATCACCCAGGGCATGTGGCCCGCGTTCTGGATGCTCGGCGTGGGCGGCGGATGGCCTGCCTGCGGAGAAATTGACATAATGGAAGGCAAGGGCCGTCTGCCGAACTGGACATCCGGATCGTATCACTGCACCAATTACGACCTCTTTAACCAGTACACGTTGCCGAAGGGGAACGTTCACGACAGCTTTCACCTCTATGGCGTTGAATGGAGCACCGATTCGATACGCTGGTTCTGCGACAGCGTGTATTTCGGGACCCTCACCAAAGCCGCCCACCCCAACGTCCCGTTCGACAAGCAATATTTCTTTATTCTGAACCTTGCGGTGGGCGGTAACTTCGACGGCAACATCGACAACTCCACCGTCTTTCCGGAAAGCCTTATCGTGGATTACGTCCGTGTTTACAATTGGGACCCCACCCTAAACGTCGGCGCGCCTGCGGCGGTGCGCCGAAGCGCGCCCGCGGCCGCCGTCACGAATCTCGGCACGCGGCTTTCGGTCGAGCTTCCGTCCGAACAGGTCTATGCGGCAGAGGTCGTGTCCGTTGACGGCAGACGCGTGCTTTCCGGCCGCGGCGTTGCGCGGTCTTTTTCGCTCGACCTGCGTTCGCTTGCGCCCGGCGTTTACCTCGCGTCCGTGCGCGGCGTCTTCGGCGAGGCGGGCCGCCGGATCGTCGTGCGACAGTAGCGGCGTTTCCCGCTGTCCGATGCCGCCCGCCGTGCACTATTTTCCATTGGCCGGATAACCCTTTCGCCTTCGCAGCAGGGAGTTGTGCCGCATCCATGCGTCTGACCGAACCCGTTTCCGCATTCGTCCTTTCGTGCGCTATTTTCTCATCTGTTAATTCGGCCGACGAAACCGTCCGCGCCTGGATCACCACCACATCGAGCACCGCAGTGGTGCAGGGCCTTGCGCCCGCCGATTCGGCCGTCTTCTCTTCCGACACCTCGGCCCCGCTCTCGCCCATCGTCGTGAACGACAAACTCCGCTACCAGCAATGGGAAGGCGCCGGCGCGTCGCTCACCGACGCGGCGGCATGGCTCATCGACAGCGTTGTCAAACCGGAATTGCGCGACAGCGTGATGACCGCGCTCTTCGACCGCGACAAAGGAATCGGCGTGAGCTATCTCCGAAACCCTATGGGATCGTCGGATCTCACGGTCGCGCGCTACACGTACGACGACAACCCCGCCGACCGGGACGACTCCACGCTCCCCCATTTTTCCATCGACCACGACCGCGCCGACGTGCTGCCGCTCACGAAGCAGGCGCGGCGCCTCAACCCGGCGCTCACGCTGCAGATGAACGCCTGGAGCCCGCCCGCCTGGATGAAATCGAACAACAGCCTCGTGATGGGCGAAATCCTTCCCGCGTACTACGGCCACCACGCAAACTACTATGTCAAGACGATCCGGGCCTACGAGGCCGAAAGCGTGCATGTCAATTACGTGACGCTCAACAACGAGCCGTCGTGCTGCGACTCTATCGACTACCCGTCGGTGTCGGTGATGGGCGCCGATGCGATGCACACCATGCTTAATGGCTTCTGGCTCCCCGCGTTCGCGCGCGAGAGCCTCACCACCAAGATCCTTCTCCTGGATTTCAACCCCGATCACGTCAGCCTGGTCGAACCGTTCCTGCCCGACCCGCAGATCCAGAACAGCCCGTACATCGGAGGCGTGGCGTTTCACGGGTACGGCGGGAGCACCACGGTGCAGACCGACGTCTACGACCAGTACCATTACAACATCTTTTTCACCGAATGGTCCGGCTTCACCGAAGGCCAGGCGCAGCAGGAAGCCGACATGCAGAAGATCGTTTCGGTCATCCGCAACTATGCAAAATCCTTTGTCAAGTGGCCGGTGGCCACCGACGAAGACTTCGGCCCGCACGTGGGCGGCTGCGACGGGTGCCGCGGTCTCATCAGAGTGTGGCGCTACGATGCGCAGAAACGCGGCACGGTCGATTTCCGGATCGATTACTACGACCTCGGCCACATCACCAAGTTCGTGGCCAACGGCGCCTGGCGGATCTACTCCACCTACTACGCGCAGCTCCTCAATGTGGCATTTGTTAATCCCGACAATTCCATCGCGCTTCTCGTGTTCAACGACACGCTCGCCGACCGGCAGATCAAGGTGGTGTGGGCCGGCCAGGCGTTTTCCTACACCGTGCCTTCCAAGGCAAGCATCACGTTCCAATGGACGCCGTCGCTCGCTGCGAGGGGGCCGACCGCATCCTCGGGCGATCCGTCGACGGCGATCTCGATACGGCAGGTCCGCGGCGGGTTCGCGGTCTC
>DATFYJ010000069.1:0-4136 GCA_035315105.1 Chitinivibrionales bacterium | reverse complement strand
AAGCTTGGTGATCGTATGTACCTTGCAGAGCCCAGCGAACGCGGGCGTCGCTTTCGCAAGGAAGCTGGACCGTCGCGGCGCGAACACTCTTCATCCTGGAGTCCTGCCAAAGCCCGATGATTATTTACTACCTGCTCCAGTCCACACAAGAGAGTGGCGCTGCCCGTTCTCGTTTCGTATTTTATCATCACTCACCTCCGGTTTGCTTCACCAGTAAAGGACACCACCACCATGTCCGAACCCTGGCACGACATCAACGACCCCGGCTACTTCGTAAAGCCCGTGCGGGAGAAGGCCGCCCCTGCGGCCGCGGCCGACGACTCCGAAGCTGAGGGAAAGGCCGATGCGATAGTGACCTTGTCCGATGCGAAATTCGTTCCGCCCGACGGCGGGAGCGACTTCAACGACACGTGTCCCGCTCAGGTATCCGTCGCCTACAAGGAACAAACCTCACAGACGCGGGTCACCTTCAAACTGTTTTGCACGTACAACGGCGAGCAGGTCGATCTCAAACACAAGGTGGACGCCAACGAAAGCGGCGGCACGGCCGAAGCGCAGCTTACGCTTTACTATCCCGACGACTACAGCGACGGCTCGGTGGACTATTTCTTCACCGCGGAACATTCGCGTGCCGACAAGACCGCACAAAGCGCGACGCTCACCCTGCCGTATTCCCCGGCCGTCATTGTGGTCCGTCTTCCGGACGGAGACAATGCTTCCGCGTGCGACAACGACTCGCTCAGGCTTTTCAGCACCGATTCGGCCGCTTCCTACAGCCGGACCATGGCGTTTTCCGACGGTGTAAAGCGCGACGGCGCCGTGGAATTCGAGTTTGGCGACATCAAGGCTGGGCTGACCTATGCGCTGGAAATCAAGCTTGACGGCAAGGACGCCTGCCCTGTGTTCGAAGACCTTTCATGCGGGGACGGTGCCGCATAGAAGGTTTCTCTCTGCGCGGATTCGTGCAATAGCACAAAGAGAAAGAGCGGCCTCATGCGACGGCCGCTCTTTCTCTTGACGGAAAAGAACCTGCCCCCGTGCTAGGGCAGCGGCGGAAGCGGGGGCACCGGCGGCACGGGCACTTCGCCCGGGCTCGGGGGCCGCACCCTTCTCGGAACCGGCGGGGGGGGCGGAACAGGCAGGTCGCCGGGCGCTACAATCCGCACATGTACAGACGGCGGAGGCGGAGCCGGCGGTTCACCGGCAGTCACGGTCACGTGAACGCTTGGCGATGGAGGGGGTTCTGCCACATTTTCCGCCGCAATCGGAATACATTCGACAATACGGTTGGTCCGCCTTTCAACCCTCACGATCTGGTCTCCCACGACATACAGCCGGAATCTGGGACGAGACGGCGGGAGCAGGGGCACAAGTTCCGGCGGGAGCGGCTCGAAGCGCCGCACGACAAAGGCCGGAGCCGGCTCGCCTACCACAATGTTCACATGCGCGAATCTTCGTGCGCGTCCGTGTCGGTGGCGCGCGTAGTATTTGAAGATCACATCCCTGTCGCCGTCGGAGAACCGCTCAACCGCGACCCTGTTTTCGACGACAACCGCCACGCGGCCGAGGGCGCCGGTGCACAGGCCCAGGCAGAGAAGAATGATAAGCATGCGTTTCATGAGGAACTCCTTGTTGGGGGTTGTCGTCATAAAAATAAATCGGGGAACCGGGAAGATCGTGCTTGTGATCGTCTTTCACAAGGGTCATGCCTGCGCAAAGACTGCTGCCATCGCCACCTTGAGCACCACCTTGCGCACCTGCGCGTCCGGCCCGTGCGAGCATTGCGGCCGGTGGATCTCTCCGGGGAATAGAATCGCATACATACCGCTTGTCAATACACAATCGGTTTCGTCCGGGACGCTTTTGTAGGTGACCATGTCTTTGCCGATAGTGAGGTCTTCCAGGATTTCCGCGGTGCTGCCCGCCGGAGCGAACCCGATTGTTTCCGAGCCGCTGTGCACGAACTGAACGTCGATATAGTTGGCGTGCGATTCCGCCTTCTTTTGAGACTTGGGCTGTGTACGGTATTCCTGGACAAGCGCGAACATTTCCGGACCGTCGATTTCGTACCTGCCGGGCGCCATTGTCGAGAAATCCGTACTCCTGAGGTAGGTGAGGCCCTTGACAAGGAGCGCGGGCAGGAGCGGAGCATCGTGGTCGAGACGGGCGAGGCTGCTTAGAAACATGGGAACCCTTCTTGTTGATGATGAATGACGCTGCGAGCTTGATCAATCAAACACGTTGTGGAGATGAAAATAATTTCGCCGCAGTCTGACCAAAGTCCTGTCGGTAATTGACTATAATGGGTAATAATCGAATGAGCGTGATCTTCTTTTTGATCTTATCCCCAAATGTATTTTGAGTAGGACACGGATGAATTCGCGGGGTTTTTGTGTACGCTCAATCCCCCATGGCGCGAGCATCGCATCTTGACAAAATAAACTTCTGTCTTCGCGCGTTAGGTGGACCGGAGGGTGAGCCAGAGCGAATTGTCGCCTGATCCATCGCCGAAGGCGGTAGGGACAGGCGGCAACGAGGCAAACAGCCGAGCCCGGAGGGAGACCGACCCTTGGTTGGAGCGGAGAGTCTTGCGCACCAACCAAGGGGAACGCCCGACTCTTTAGTGATATTTGAAATGCATTCCTACAAACCATCCTGAGGTATTCATGCCTTCACCCATCGTCACAAGCATCCGTAAATCACTCAAAGCAAGCAGCAGCGAAAAGACCAGAAAGACCTCGGAAACGTTTTTCAAGGAAAAGGCGAAATTTCACGGCGCGCCTTCCGCGGCATATCGTAAAATAGGACGCGAGCATTTCGCACAGGTGAAGAAGCTGGACAAGCGCGAGATCCTCTTCCTGTGTGAAGAGCTGTTGCAATCCGGGTATGTCGAAGAGGCGATCATCGCGTACGAATGGGCCGACAGGCTGCGCTCTTCCTTTACGGAATCGGATTTCGCCGTGTTTGAGCGCTGGCTCGGGAGATACGTGAGCAACTGGGCCGAATGCGACACCCTGTGCAACCATGCGGTCGGATCGTTCGTGGAACAGTATCCGGCCTTTGTCGATCGCCTCAAGGCATGGGCGAAATCGGGCAGCAGATGGTTCAGGCGCGCGGCGGCTGTGACGCTTGTTCTTCCCGCGCGCCGCGGGAAATTCCTTGAGGACATTTTCGAGATCGCCGGCATTCTCCTGACCGACGGCGACGATCTCGTGCAAAAGGGATACGGCTGGATGCTCAAGGAAGCAAGCAAGCTTCATCCGAAGGAAGTGTTCGATTTCATCATGGAGCGCAGAACGGCGATGCCGCGGACCGCCTTGCGTTATGCGATTGAAAAGATGCCCCGTTCCATGAGGAAAAAGGCGATGGAGCGATGAAGGGAAAGATCTATGCTGCGGCGCCGCGTTCCAGACGCGTTATGACCCGGCGCTGAAATCCGCCGATCCTTCCGAACTGTACGCCGGCCTGCCGGTACTTGAGATTCTCGTGGAATCGCATCTTGACCCACACGACTTTTCCGTGGAAATGCACCGGGGGGGTGTAACTCCTCGGCTGGAGCGACAGCACAACCCGGTCGTCCTGGTCCAGCATTTTTTTCGTATTTATCTGGGCGCCGCCATTGCTTATGTCAACCAGTTCACCGACGTCCCTGCCCTGCCACAGGAAGTAGAACTTCTTCTTGTGGAGAACGACGCGAAGCTGCTTTTTTATCCGAGGGTGTTTGCGGCGTTCGCTTCCGCGCGGGGTTCCGTTCATGAAGCCTTCCTTGGGAAGGGGGTACAGCCTTCTCACTATGCAAGATATATGTTTCGCGGCGCAGGAAGCAAGGAGAGGCGCGCCAGGCAACGCTTCACCGCGTTCTTCAGCCTGATTTTTTTTGAGCAAAAATCTCATTTTTATTATATACTAACTGTATCAACGTTTGCGATCCACCTCAGGAAGGAGTCATTCGCATGCCCAAAGCATTTCTTCGCGCATCGGCCATGTTGATTGCCCCGCTGCTGTTTCTTCTCATGAACGTCAATTGCACCGTCACGAGCCAACCGACGACCCCGACGTCCCTTGCAACGCCGTCGTATCCTTACACCGCCGCGGCCGGCGAGTCCGACACCGTGTCGTGGAACCCGGTCCAGGGC
>DATFYJ010000068.1:0-3076 GCA_035315105.1 Chitinivibrionales bacterium | reverse complement strand
AGGCTTGCCTATCCCCTCGACCAGTCCACCCTTCTTTACTTCAGGCGATCGCCGGACAAGAACACGGGCCTGGAAATATTCCAGAAGAAGCTCTTTAAGAAAATGCTTGTTAAGGTGGATCCCGCGCAGTTTGCGACGTTCAAGGACATCGAGACCGCGCAGCTGTTCAACCTGACGAACAACTGCATCACCGACGACATGGCGTCGAAGCTGTTTCTGCAGCCCAATCTCGTGGGATACACGTCGCTTTCGGGCGGGGAGCGGTGGTGGTCCCTCGACAGGTTTTACGCCTTCACCTCGCCGGTCGTGGTGGAAAAGAACGGCGTCTTCGAGTCGTTCTTCACCGGGCTTCTGCACGACCAGAAGATCGACGTGCAGAAGCACCTTGTCAATCCCCTCGGGACCTACACCATGGACGGCAAATGGTATTACTACGGCGTGCACACCACGTTCGGCTCGCAGGATCCGGAGAGCTACCAGAAGCTCTACCTGTGCGACGCCGCGGGGAATATGCTTTACAGCAACGAACTGCTCAAACAGGTGATCGTTGACGCGGTCCTCGAATACGACAAAAAAAACAACACAAACTACACCGTGAAGCGGCCCGGACAGTTCGTGTTTACCCCGGCGGTGGACAAGAACGGCGATATTTTCTACGGGCTCGTCGATTTCGCCAAGCGCACCATCGACGTCAAGAAGCGGTTGTTCTACCGGTACATCCCCCATGTGGTTTCTCCGGCCCACGAAGACGCGGTAAACGCACAGCGCCGCTTTTCGTTCAAACCGCTCGTGCTCGACTGCCCTGACGAGAACGCGAGGAAGATGCTGCCAGACATCACCTACCGCGACGACAAGGGCAAGAAGCGCAAGGCGACCATCAGGGACCTAACGGTCAAGGGCTACCGGGTCTTTCTCAGCAGGGAGCCGAACAGGGAGCTCAAGCGGAAATTCACCCAGATATCGTCGACCCTGCCGCCGGCCGTCAAGCACATGCGCGATTCGCTCGACAAGCTTCCCACCGCCTCGTGCCCCTATGCGCTGAGTCTCGAGCATGAGTCCAAGGGCGTTCTGGCCACCTATTACTACGGCGTGGGGGACGAGGTGCTTTCGGCGCGCATCCTCAACGTCACCGAGACGTTCGAGGTGTTCGTGCGGGTCGATCTCATCGATTACGCCGAGATCGTGGTGTTTTCCCTCGACGGATCGTTTCTCAACAGGTTCACCTTCAACCGTCAGCCGTTTCTTGACAGAAAAGACATCATCGCGGTGACGAACGACCGCGCGGTCGTCGAGGAAGACTACGAGCGCATCGCCGAGGATTACACCTACTACTCGTGGGACCTCGGGGTGCAGGCGGCCATGCAGCAGTAAGGGTGCGCCGCGCGCCACGCGCTGCGCGATTCCATCCCCCAATCTATTTTCTGAGAAGAGCCCTGTGGCCGGTGATGCCGCCGCACTCATACAGGGGTGTTTTGCTTATGCTTCATTGCGAAATCGGAACCATTGTCGCGGGCCTCAACCCGGAGCAGGCCGCCGCGGTCGCCGCGCCGGTGGGCGCGCCGCTGCTCGTGCTTGCCGGCGCCGGGTGCGGTAAGACCACGGTGCTCACGCGGCGCATCGCCTTTCTTGCCGGTGAATTCTGCCCCGCCGACGCCGTGCTCGCGCTCACCTTTACGCGCGCCGCGGCCCGCGAAATGGCGGAGCGGGTTGCCGCCTTTGCAAAAGTGAATGCCGGGTCGGGGCCGCCGCTCATCACCACGTTCCACGCCTACTGCCTCAGGCTTCTGTTGTGGAAAAGCAACGGGGCGCCTCTGTACACGAGGCTTGGCTACCGGGAGCGGCCTCGGCTCGTTTCAGGAAAGCGGCGCCTCCAAATGATCGCCGAAGCCTGCACGCGCGAGGAACGGCTCCTGCTGTGCGCCGACGTGCTCGAACTTTCTGCCTTGCTTGCCCGGCGCGCCGTCTTCAACCCCGGCGCTCCCGGGACGCCGGACCTCGAGGCGGTTGTCCTTGACATCGAGCGAAGGTATGCGCGGGCGAAAAAGGAGGCCGGTCTCTGGGATTTCTCCGATTTCATTGCCGGCGCGCTGGAGCTGATGGACAACCATGTGCAGGCGGCGTCGGGATTCCTGTCCCGGTTCCGCGCCGTTCTGGTCGACGAATTCCAGGACACCAATCCCGCGCAAATTCGGCTCCTTGAGAAGATCATTGTCCCTGCGATACCGCTGTTCGCCGTGGGCGACGACGATCAGGCGATTTACGGGTTCCAGGGCGCGGACCGCGCCGCCGTTCTCGAATTCGGGGCGAGATTTCCCGGCGCAGGCATTCTCAAACTGCAAACCAACTACCGGAGCACGCCGGCGATCCTGTCGGCTGCCAACAGGATTTTCAGAAGCAAGCCGAAAGCGTTCAGGAAAGTGCTTGTTGCCGGACGCAGCAACGCAGGAAGCGCGCCGCTGCGGCGTGCGGTGAAGAAAGTTGTTTTCGAATCGGAAGAAGACATGGCGTCGTGGCTCGCTGCTTCCATGGAAAGGCTTGCGGGCGAGAACGGTGTCGCGCCTTCCGGCGTCGCCGTGCTGTTTCGGCTCAATCAGACGCTTGACAGAGTGGATTCTATGCTTTCGGCCCTCCTCGTCTCCTGCGAGCGCCGGCCGCAGCTCCTCACGGTTCACGGGAGCAAGGGGAGGGAATTCGAGGCCGTGTTTCTCTGCGACCTCGAGGAAGGCGTATTTCCCAAAAAGCAAGCACATCGCACAAAGGTCTCCTGGCGCGAAAGAATGGCCGACCTGCTCGGCATCACCGATGACGACCGCGGCGAGATGGGCGAGGAGAAGCGTCTGTTTTACGTCGGCGTGACCCGGGCCAAGCGATTTTTGTGGCTCGTGTCGGTGAGAAACAAGGAACTCTACGGACGGACGCGGAGGTTTGAGCCGTCGAGGTTTTTGAGGTTGATTTGAGAGAAATGTAATGATTTGACATCAAGAATAAAAATATTTGTGCGGGGGAAGTCTCCCCTCGCTTCAGGCCGCGCCAGAGCGCGGTGCGGCCCGGACCCGCCTTTTGTAGAGACGCAGCG
>DATFYJ010000067.1:0-5585 GCA_035315105.1 Chitinivibrionales bacterium | reverse complement strand
TTCCCCTTTTTTCACGGCCGTGTTCGGAAGCGCGCTCTTTACGGCCACGATAATCACATCCCCCACATAGGCATAACGCCGGCGCGTCGCTCCCAGAATCCTGATGCACTGCACCTGCTTCGCCCCGGAGTTGTCCGCGACATTCAACCTTGTTTGAACCTGAATCATTGTATCCTCATCACGCTGATAAATGCGATGCTGCGTTATTTCGCTTTCGACACTATCTCGCTCACGCGCCACCGCTTTGTTTTTGAAAGCGGCCGCGTTTCAACGATTTTCACCATATCGCCCATGCTGCATTCGTCTTTTTCATCGTGCGCGACATACTTCTTGTTCCTGCGGATGGTCTTCCCGTACTGGGTGTGGATGAAGCTCCGTCGCACGCTCACCACGACCGTCTTGTCCATCTTGTCGCTTATCACGACCCCGACTCTCGATTTCCTCATGTTCCGGTCTGCCATTGTTCCCTCTTACTTCGATGGTTCTTTCGGCGCCGCTGTTTTTTCGGTGCGTGTTTTTTCGGTGAGCACCGTCTTTGTGCGAGCGATATCCTTGCGCACGATCCGCTGGCGCACCGGATTGCTCAACTGTCCCATCTTCGCCTGGAAACGGAGATTGAACAACTCCTCTTCGAGACCCGCGACCCTTTCGGCGAGTTCCTTGGCCGACAGTTGACGTATTTCGTGTGTCTTCATGATTCCGTCCTAATCTTCTATCTCGATGAACCGGCTCAGAATGGGAAGCTTCTGCGATGCGAGCCGGATTGCGTCCTTTGCGACGTCGGCCTTGACGCCGGCCATTTCGAACATCACCGTGCCGGGCTTGACAACCGCGACCCAGCCCTCCGGAATCCCTTTCCCTTTTCCCATCCTCGATTCGGCGGGATGCTTGGTATACGGTTTGTCGGGAAACACGCGGATGAATATCTTGCCCCCGCGCTTGAGAAAACGTGCCATGGCGATACGAGCGGCCTCGATCTGTTTGCTGTCCACCCATCCCGGCTGGATGGCCTGGAGCCCGTATTCCCCGAACGCAAGCGTGTTGCACCGGGTGGCCTGCCCTCTCATGCGGCCCCGCTGTTGCTTCCTCCATTTTACCTTCTTCGGCGCTAACATCGTCTGTCCTCCCTATGCGGCGCGCGCGGTCTCGTTCTGCTTTTGAGCGTTCTTCTCGGCCCGGTTGATCACTTCGCCTTTGCAAATCCACACCTTCACGCCGATGCACCCGTAGGTCGTTATCGCTGTCGACGTGGCATAATCGATATCGGCACGCAGCGTATGGAGCGGAATCCTGCCTTCCTTGAACATTTCCCTGCGCGCGATCTCGGCGCCGTTGAGGCGGCCGTTCACCCCGATCTTTATGCCTTCGGCGCCCATCCTCACCGCGGTTGCAATCGCCTTCTTGATGGCCTTTTTGTACGATACACGCTTCTCAAGCTGTCGGGCGATATTGTCGCCAACAAGCTGTGCGTCCATCTCGGGCTTCTTCACTTCCTTGATATTGATCTGGATATCCTTCCTGGTCAGGTGCTGAAGCTCGCCTTTGAGCCGTTCGACCTCCTCGCCCTTCTTCCCGATGACAATGCCCGGCCGAGAAGTGTGAATTGCCACAGTCACCCGTTTCGCCGTCCTTTCGATTCCAATGGCGGAGATGCCGCCGTGCTCAAGCCGCTTCTTGAGATAATTCCGGATAAGCAGATCTTCATGGATGTATTCGGCCAGCTTGTCCTTTGTGAACCAGTTTGAAATCCACGTCCTGGTGATGCCAAGCCGCAGACCGATGGGATTTGTTTTCTGACCCAACTGTTACCCCCTTCAATTCGCCACGACAACTTTGAGGTGACACATCCGCTTGAGAATCCGGTATGCGCGTCCCTGGGCACGCGGCCGGAACCGTTTGAGCGTGGGGCCGACGCCCACTTCTATGTCCTTAATGACAAGTTCGTCCACGTCGATGTGCGCCTCGGCATTCTTGTTCTGCAGATTCGCCACCGCCGATTTGATCAGCTTCGAAAAATCCTTTGCAACGGTCTTCCTGATTCCGAATTCGAGAAGGCTGAGGGCTTCGCCCACTTTTTTTCCGCGCAGCTCGTCGGCCACAAGCCGTGCTTTTCTTGCGGTCTTTCTAAGATATTTGCAGGTTGCAGTTGCTTCCACTGTAGTTCCTCCCGGAACATCTATGCGTTACTGGTGCTCGCCGCCGCAGGTGCAGGAGCCGCCGCAGCCGTTCCCGCCGGCGCTTCTTCCGCAACTTTGTCGGTCTTGATGTGGCCGCTGTGTCCGCGAAAGGTTCTTGTGGGAGAAAACTCCCCCAGTTTGTGACCGACCATGTTCTCCGTCACATACACCGGAATAAACTTGTTCCCGTTGTGAACGGCAAAGGTGAGGCTCACGAATTCGGGCAGGATGGTCGACCGGCGGGACCAGGTCTTGATAACTTTCTTCTGTCCCGACTTGTTCATCTCATCCACCTTTTTCGCAAGATGGTCGTCTACAAAAGGACCTTTTTTGATTGAACGGGCCATGTGAATTCCTTATGATTCCTGTTAGTACCTTCTACTTCGTTCTGCGGCTGATGATATATTTGCTCGACAGTTTTTTCCTCGTTCTGGTCTTGAGGCCCTTTGCCTTCTGAGCCCACGGCGACATCGGGTGGTTGCCGCCCTTGGACTTCGCCTCGCCGCCGCCCATGGGGTGATCCACCGGATTCATGGCGACGCCGCGCACATGCGGCCGGCGCCCGAGCCAGCGCACGCGCCCCGCAGACCCCAGCACCACGTTCATGTGCTCAATGTTGCTCACCTGCCCAATGGTGGCCGTGCACCGCTCGCGCACATTGCGGACTTCGCCCGAGGGGAGCCGCAGCTGGACCATGTTGTTTTCGCGCGCGACGATTTCGGCGTACGATCCCGCGCTCCGCGCCATCTGGCCGCCCTTGCCCTCCTTGAGCTCGACGTTGTGAACCATGGTTCCGGACGGCATATTGACAAGCGGCATGGTATTGCCTTCGGACAGCTCCGTCGTCTCGCCGGCCATCACCTTCATGCCGGTCTTCATATTTACGGTAGCGAGAATGTAGCGCCGCTCGCCGTCGGCATACTTTACAAGGGCGATGAAGCATGTTCTGTTGGGATCGTACTCGATCGTCTCGACAATGCCCGGTATGTCGCGCTTGTTCCTCTTGAAATCGATGATCCGGTAGTATTTCTTCGATCCACCACCGCGGTGTCTCACCGTCATGTGCCCGTCGGCGTTGCGTCCGCCCATCCTTTTCTTGGAAACGCACAGAGGCGTGTACGGCGCGTCTGTTGTCAGCTGCGAATAAACGATGCTGGTCTTGTACCGCAGGACCGGCGTAAGCGGCCTGAATGTCTTGAGTGCCATGATTGCTCCGAACGAAAAACGAAAACGTTGTTCCTGTTGCTTTTCAAACTCACCTTTCCACCCCCGTCCCCTCCGTCCCTCTCTTTCAAGAGAGGGACGGAGGGGTGGCCGAAAGGCCGGAGTGGATGGGTGAGTTACACCTCGCCGAACTTACTGATGGTCTGGCCCGCCGCGATGCGCACGATCGCCTTTTTCCAATTGGAACGGTAGCCCGAAGTCCGTCCCTGGCGTTTGAGTTTTCCTTTTACCACCATGGTATTCACGGAAAGCACTTTCACGCCGAATAGTTTTTCAACGGCCTCCTTGATCTTCGGTTTTGTGGCCGTTGGAAGAACCTCAAACACGTACTTGTTCTGCCCGGTTCTCAGCTGGGTGTTCTTTTCGGTGATTGAGGGATGTCGAATGATTGAATGATAGGTGCTCACAGCGCCGCAGCCTCCTCGATCTTCCTGACGATTTCTTCGGACCCGAACACTATTGCGTCGTTGTTCAGCACATCGTAGGCATTGATTTCGGAAGCAGGTCTTACCGTTAGATTGCGTATGTTCCTGCCCGAAAGATACACATTCTTGCTGGACGGATCGATTACAAGCAGGATACGCTTGCCCCCGAGCGAAAGCGCGTCGATCATCGACGCAATGGTCCGCGTTTTGGGAGCATCGCAGGTGATGCCCGATACCACCGAGATCTTCTCTTCCTTTGCCCGCGAGGACAGGGCCGACGCAAGGGCAATTTTTCGCAAGGTCTTTGGAATCGCACCATAGTAGCTTCTCGGCGACGGGCCAAAGGCCTTGCCACCGCGCACCCATAACGGCGAGGTGTTTGATCCCGCGCGGGCATTTCCCGTGTGCTTCTGCTTCCACGGCTTCCGTCCGCCGCCGCTCACCTCGGACCTGCCTTTTGTCTTGGCGGTGCCCTGGCGCCGGTTCGCGAGATACGACTTGACAACCAGGTACATCACCTGTTCGTTGACGTCCGCGTTAAAGACGCCGTCGGCAAGATCCATCTCGCCCTTCACTTTTCCGTCCTGATGAAAAACTTTAATTTTCATGTGTGCCGTGCCTTCACGAAGCTGCTATTTCTTGACGATCTTGTTGATGAAAACGATTCCTTTGTTTGGACCGGGCACCGCGCCCTTGATAAGAACAAGCCCGGCTTCCTTGTCGAGCGCAACCACTTCAAGGTTGCGTATGGTAACCTGCGCGTTGCCGTAATGACCTTCCATGCGCAGGCCCTTCCATACGTGGCCGGGCGTGGTATTGGCGCCGGACGACCCGCGGATGCGGTGCGCCTTGCATCCGTGCGTCTCGCGGCCCCGCTGAAAATTGTGACGCTTGATGCCGCCCGTGAATCCGCGGCCCTTGGAGAGGCCCACCACATTCACAAACTTGACATTTTCGAGAACCTCCACGCCGATTTTCTGCCCGGGGGAGACTTTCTCTTCCGGCGAGTCAAGGTCAAACTCCTTGATCACCCTCGTGGGCACCGAGTTGCACTTCTTGAAATGGCCCATAAGAGGCTTGTTGACTTTTTTGTCGGACATGATGTCAAACCCGAGCTGCACCGCGCTGTACCCGTCGCTCGCCGCGGTCTTCACCTGATGCACGACATTTGTTCCGGCCTGGATCACGGTGATCGGGATATACCTCCCCGCATCAGGCGAGAACACTTGCGTCATCCCGATTTTCTTTCCAATAATTCCTTGCATAATGGTACCTGTTTTACAGTTTTAAGACGTTAGCCTTTTTCAACTCACCCTAACTCCCCGCCCTTCGGGCACCCCTCTTCCCCTCTCTCACGAGAGAGGGGAAGAGGGGCCGGGGTGATGGGGTGAGTTACACCTTTATCTCGACGTCGACGCCCGCAGGCAGATCCAGCTTCATAAGCGAGTCAACAGTCTGCGGCGTCGATTCAAGAATATCGATGAGCCGTTTGTGAATCCGTATCTCGAACTGCTCACGCGATTTTTTATTGACATGGGGCGACCGCAACACCGTGTATATCGACTTTTCCGTCGGCAACGGAATGGGGCCCGAAATTCTTGCGCCCGTTCCCTTGGCGGTGCGCACGATGTCGGACGTCGATTTGTCCAGAATGTTGTGATCGAACGACTTTAACCTGATTCTGATTCTTTCGCCCGGCACGGTTTCTCCTTTGGTACTCTATTTCTGTTGAGAGTTCTTAACTCACCCCATCACCCCG
>DATFYJ010000066.1:0-3191 GCA_035315105.1 Chitinivibrionales bacterium | reverse complement strand
TCATTCACAGCGCGCTCAAGAACGCGAAGGACATTCCGGAATGGCTGTCAATTGACAAAGTGCAATTGTCGGGTACCGTGGTACGGCTGCCCGCGCGCGCCGATATCCCCGTGACCCTTCAGGAACAGTTGATTGTGGAATTGTACTCCAAATAACAGAGGAGAGCAGGCTACATGAAGTGGAAAAGCTTGTTGATGCCCAAGGCGATAAAGGTTGAGAATCCCGACGATGTTCCGAATTACGGGAAAGTGATCGTCGAGCCGCTTGAACGCGGGTGGGGACACACCGTGGGGAACTCGATGCGCCGCATCATGCTGTCGTCGCTCCAGGGCGCGGCGGTTATTTCGGTGCGGATCGAAAACGTCGTCCACGAGTACATGACCATTGAGGGCGTGGTAGAGGACGTGACCGACATTATCCTGAATATCAAGAAACTGCGCGTACGGCTGAACGCCGACGAAGATGCCACGCTGCGTCTCGACGTGAGCGGGGAAGGCGAGGTGAAGGCCTCCGACATCGAGAAGAATCCCGATGTGGAGATCCTTAACCCGGACCTCCATATCGCCACCATCAACGCCGACGCAAAGCTCAAGATAGAGATGCACGTGTCGGACGGACGCGGTTATGTGCCGGCCGAGCAGAACAAACGCGAAGACGATCCCGTGGGGACCATTCCGATTGACGCGATTTTTTCTCCCGTCGTCAAGTTGAACTACTCGGTGGAAAATGCGCGTGTGGGACAGCGGACCGACCTCGACAAACTGATCTTCGATGTGTGGACCGACGGGAGCATTTCGGTGGAAGACGCGGTCGCCTACGCCGCCAAACTGCTGTCGGACCATCTCGCTATTTTCATTAATTTCGAAGGGGAGCTCGAACCGGTCGAAGAGATCATCAAGGACGAGAAGGCCGAAAAATTGCGCCAGCTTCTCAAGATGCGGGTTGACGAACTGGAACTTTCGGTTCGCTCTGCCAACTGCCTGCGGGCCGCGAACATTCACACGCTCGCGGATCTTGTCAAGAACCAGGAATCGGACATGCTCAAATACAAGAACTTCGGCAGGAAGTCCCTCATTGAGCTCAACCAGATTCTTGCCAACCTCGGACTGGCTTTCGGCATGGAAGTCGAGAAGGTGGTCGGGGCCGAGACGAAAGAGAAGTAAATAGGGGCCGGGAAGCGATCGCTGTAAAGGAAGACGTACAACATGCGACATTTGAAATCTGGAAACAAACTGAGCCGGACCGCGGATCATCGCGGCGCGATGCTCGCGAATCTTGCCATGGCGGTGCTGGACAAGGAACGGGTCATCACCACGGTCGCCAAGGCGAAGGCGGTGAGGAGCGTCGTCGAACGGCTTGTCACGTTCGCCAAGAAGGGCGGACTCAATGCCATCCGCATCGCAGCAAAGACCGTCACCGACAAAGACATTCTGAAGAAGCTGTTCGCGGACATCGGGCCTTCGTACAAGACCCGCGAGGGCGGCTACACCCGCATTCTCAGGCTGGGCGTACGCTGGGGAGACAATGCCGAGACCTGCATTCTGGAATTGACGGGAAGGAACAGCGGCGAAACGGCGCTGAAAAGAAAGAAGAAAAGGAAAACGGCCCAGGCCGCGCCGGAAGGCGCCGCGGCTGAGCCGGAACAGGAAAAACCGGCCGCCGAAGAAAAGGCCGCTCCCGCTCCGGTGGAGGAAAAGAAAGAAAAGCCGGCAAAAGCCGGGGCAGAAGCGAAGAGCGAAAAGCCCAAGGCGGCACCCAAGAAGAAAAAAGCCGAGCCAAAGGGCGGTGACTCGGCCAAGGACAAGAATAAGGATAAGAACAAGAAGTAAGTTACACAACCGCAATAAGGGGTGATGTTATGTCTCTCGTTCCGATGAAACTCATTCTCGACGAAGCCAACAAGGCCGGATACGGCGTTGGTGCATTCAACGTCAACAACATGGAGCAGTTGCAGGCGATCTGCGCCGCAGCCGCGGAAACGAACTCGCCGGTCATCATCCAGGTGAGCCGGAACGCGCTCAAGTATGCCGACAAAGGCCTTCTTGCCGCCATGGTTTCCTATATGGCGCTCAAGAAATACCCGCAGATCCCGATGTCGCTCCACCTCGACCACGGTCCCGACCTCGAGACCATCGCCGAATGCGTGAAGCTCGGGTTCACCTCGGTGATGATCGACGGCTCGCTTGACTACGGCAGAAAGGACGAGAAGGGCAAGCATCCCGCCCGCTCGTTCGACGACAACGTGAAGATAACCAAAGAGGCCGTGGCAATAGCCCATGCCGCCGGCGTGACCGTTGAAGGCGAAATAGGCACGCTGGGCGGCATCGAGGACGACACGGTCGCAGGCGCCGTGCATCTCACCAACCCCGCGGAGGCCGAGGAATTTGTCAAGCAGACGGGCGTGGACGCTTTGGCGCTCGCCATCGGAACCTCGCACGGCGCGTACAAGTTCCCCGTGGGCCACGAAATACGGCTCGCGCTCGACATCATCGACGACGTGCACCGCCGCGTGCCGGCCACCGCGCTCGTGATGCACGGCAGCTCATCCGTGCCCAAGCAGATGGTCGATCTTGTCAATCAGTTCGGCGGCAGGGTTCCCAACGCGGTGGGCGTTCCGACCGCCATGATCCAGGACGCCATCAAGCGCGGTATGCGCAAGGTGAACATCGACACCGACGGCCGTCTCGCCATCACCGGCGCGATCCGCAAGGTCTTTGTGGAGCAGCCGCAGAAATTCGATCCGCGCGACTATCTTGGGCCCGCCCGCGAGGCCGTGAAGGCGTGGATGCTTGAAGAGATGAAGGCGTTCGGCACCGCAGGGCATGCGGGAGATTACAAGCCGGTCACGACCAAGGACATGCTCAAGGTGTATTTCCCGGTCAAGGCCAAAGCGGCTACCAAAAAAACAAAATCCGCGAAAAAGGCGGCGCCCAAGAAGGCAAAACCGGCAAAGAAAGCAACCAAGAGAAAAAAGTAACCGTTGGGCAATAAAACCACGGTTTGCACGAAGGCATGGCGGACATCCGCCGTGCCTTTTGAGTTGAAGAAAGCGGGTGCGCGTTAATTATATTTGGAGTTCCAAAACAGAGGCGTCTCATCCCGGTTGACCCTCATTTGCAGAAACGGACATCGCAGGGAGGAAAAGGAACAATGCGTATGAAAGCGGCTTGTGCAGGATTTGTGTGCTTGGT
>DATFYJ010000065.1:0-6243 GCA_035315105.1 Chitinivibrionales bacterium | reverse complement strand
CAGACTTGCTCGTGATGTCGGCCACGCCAATTCCGCAGACCCTCGCCAAGACACTGTACGGCGATCTTGACATGGTGTCGATACAATCGGCGCCGGCCGGCCGGTTGCCCGTGAGCACCCATCTCGTGCCGGAAAGCAGGCGGTCCGACATGGAAAAGTTCATCCTGAACGAAATACGGGAACGAAGCGGCCAGGTGTTCTGCGTCGCCCCGCGCATTGAGAGCAGCGAAGGTTCCGACGAAGACCCGGAGCTTCGGGACGTATATGCAGTCCTCGATTCCCTAAAGAGCGGCCCGCTCTCCGAGGTCGCGATGGCGCTGGTGCACGGCGCCATGAACCCGGCCGATCGCGAAAAGGCCATGGCCTCCTTTGCCGCAGGAGACGTCAAGGTGCTTGTGTCAACCACCATCGTCGAAGTCGGAATAGACGTTCCCGGCGCGACGGTACTGGTGGTGGAAAACGCGGAGCGTTTCGGCCTGTCCCAGCTGCACCAGCTGCGCGGCAGGGTGGGCAGGTCGGCATCGAAATCCTATTGTTTTCTTCTTGCGAATGCGGCCGAAGGTTCCCCGGCGCACTCGCGCCTCACCTATTTCTGTTCCCACCACAACGGGTTCGAGATTGCGGAGCAGGACCTGCTCATGCGCGGTCCGGGCGAGGTGAGCGGGTTCCGCCAGAGCGGATGGGAGGATCTGCGGCTGGCCGACATGCTCCGCGACGCAGGGCTGTTCCGTGAAATCCAGCACGAAATCGACGGGCTGTTTAGCGACAAGGCCGGTCAAACCGCCGGATAGGAATACCTCATTTTTTCGTTGGTACACGCCGTCCTTTGAATTTATTTTAGAGTGTATTCTGTCTTGGTGCCCTAATTATCAATATATTATATTATTCCGTCTTAAATCCTTGGTGCTTTGTGAGCGCAGCCGGACGGTACCTTACTATTATTCATATTCACCAAGTAGGTAGAACTCTATGATTCCAGCAATCGTGTGTTCGCTGTACGTTGTCTGCTCCCTCGGACTGCTCGCCTACGGCGCGCAATGCTACATCCTGACATACCTGTACCTCAAGAAACGGAACTCCCGGCTCAGCTTTCAGCGAGCAAGAATGACCTATTTCGACGCCATTATCGACGAAGAACAATACCCGCTGGTCGTCACCCAGCTTCCCATGTACAACGAAAAGACCGTGGCGAAACGGATCATAGAGGCCGCGGCAGCCATGGATTACCCTCGCTCCAAGCACGAGATCCAGGTCCTCGATGACAGCACCGACGAAACAAGAGCCCTTGTGGACAGGACGGCCGCGGACCTCAGGGCGAAAGGCCACAACGTCTCCGTGGTCCGGCGCACCAACCGCATCGGTTTCAAAGCCGGCGCCCTGCAGTACGGCCTCACGTTGACAAATGCCGAATTCGTCGCGATCTTCGACGCGGACTTTGTTCCCCATCCGGACTTTCTCAAGAAATCGATCTGCTTCTTCATCAACCGGCCCAAGCTCGGGCTTGTCCAGGGACGCTGGGCGCACCTCAACAGCAAGGCTTCTCTCATCACGCGCGGACAGGCAATGGGAATAGACGGCCATTTCATGGTGGAGCAGGCCGCGAGGAGCTGGAACGGGCTGTTCATGAATTTCAACGGCACGGCGGGCGTGTTCCGCCGTGAGGCCATTGTATCGAGTGGCGGCTGGCACCACGATACGCTCACCGAAGATATGGACCTCTCCTACCGGATGCAGCTGAAGGACTGGGAGACCGAATACGTGCCCGACCTCGAGGTGCCCGCGGAACTCCCCGAAGACATCAACGCGTTCAAGAACCAGCAGTTCAGGTGGGCCAAGGGCTCCATCCAGACCGCGCTCAAGATCATTCCCATGCTTCGCGCGAAGAAACTTTCTCTCTTCAAGTTCTTCCAGGCGGTCCTTCACCTGACCCATTATACGGTGCACCCGCTCATGCTCATGCTCGCGTTTCTCACCACGCCGGTTTTGTTCTTTGTCAAGGTATACATGCACCCCGTGCTTCTTGCCTGCGTCATCAGCGCAATGATCCTGGCCACCAGCGGCCCAGCCAGCATGTACATGATCTCCCAGCATTATTTGGGCAACAAGGTGCGGCGCAAGATTCTTCTCATCCCCGCCATGATGCTTATCGGCACCGGGCTCGCCGTCAACAACGCCAAGGCGGTGCTCGAGGCGCTGTTCCACAAAGACTCGGACTTCCTCCGCACTCCCAAGAAGGGCCAGTCCGTAAAAACATCGTACCGGCCGCTCAAGGACATCACCTGGATCGTAGAGCTCTTTTTCGGCCTCTACTGCCTCGCCGGCCTGTGGGTGTTCATCGGCTTTTCAAACGCTCTGGTGAGCCCGTTCCTCGTGCTGTATGCGTCCGGGTTCCTCTTTGTGGGCCTTCTCTCCATCATCCACTACAAGCGACCCGAACTTATTTCAATCAAACTGGGCCGCCAGCCGCTTGCACCTCAAGAGTAGCGGGCGCGCGTCCACAGCTCCTCTGTTTCCGTGAGCAGAACCTACGCAATCATCGGCACCGGCGCTGTGGGCGGCTTTTACGGCGCCCGGCTCGCGCGCGCCGGGTACGACGTCCACTTTCTCGCCCATAGCGATTACCGCCATATTCGCGACCACAGCCTTGTGATAGAATCCAAGGACGGCAATTTCGTTCTCCCCCACGTGAACGTGTACGACGACGCAGGCCGCATGCCGCCATGCGACGTGGTCGCCGTGACGCTCAAGACAACGGCGAACAGCATCCTTCCCGCCATTCTCCCCTCAATTGTCAAAAAGGACGGTCTGGTGCTGGTCATGCAGAACGGCTTCGGGTTCGAGGAGGAAGTCGCGGCAATCGCTGGCCCCGACCGCGTGCTCGGCGTGCTCTGCTTCATCTGCGTCACCAAGACCGGCCCCGGCCGGATCAGCCACCTTGACTTCGGCCATATCACCGTGGCCCAGTACACAAAGGACGGCTCGCAAAGCGGCATCACAACACAGGTGAAGGCCGTGGCCGACGACTTTACAAAAGCCGGTATCGCCGTGGAGACGTCCCCGGATCTCGGCACGGCCCGTTGGAAAAAACTGGTGTGGAATGTGCCGTACAGCGGGCTCTCGGTGGTGCTATCAGCATTGACGGACGCGCTCAACAAGAATCCCCATTCGCGCGAGCTTGCAAAAAGCATCATGGCCGAGGTGTGTGCGGCTGCGAAGGCCTGCGGCCATCCCATAGAACCGGAGTTTATTGACAAAATGGTGGCCTATACCGACGCCATGACGCCCTACCGAACGAGCATGAAAATCGACTACGATGAAAAACGGCCCATGGAAGTGGAGTCGATTTTCGGGAACCCGCTGAGAGCAGCGAAGAAAGCCGGAGTGAACGTGCCGTTGATGGAAATGTTATATAAAGAGTTGAAGTTTTTGGATGAGGAGAATGTCAAGTAAGCTGGTCTTGTATTTGTTAAGCAAGAAGAGTATTTAAAGGGGGGAAGTTTCCCCCTCGCTCCGGCCTCCTCGGCCCTGGCCTGCGGTGTCCTCCGCTACCCCCTCCTGGGTGACCCCCTTGTGGAGGCGGTTGCAGAACCAGACATCTGTGTGGGGGCACCCACGAGCGGCGGTAGAGAAGGCACAGATTGAAAAATCCACTTCGATCACTTGGACAGAGCACATACACGTTTTCTCAAACAAATCAATCAAGCCTTTCACATGCGAACAGATTATGATCTTGAGACTACTTGCACACTTTGACAAAGAGATTTGCGTTCTTGGTATAGCGTGGGTCTTGGTCCTTATTTATTTGTTGCTAAATTACTTAACTTACAAGAAATCAAAGGGCGGCACGAGTCCCGTAGTCGGACTCTTAGACTTGACCGGTTATGGGTGGGGGGTATTGTTGTTGGCGCATCCTTCATTCTTGCAGTGATCATAGCTTTTCTGATAATTAATGCTTTCTCAGGCTGGAAATTTCCCTTTACAATCGGCCTTTTTCTTGGAACAGCTATATGCTACTTGGTTGCCGTGATTGGTCTGAATTTGTGGGCAAAAACTTTTCAAAGGAAACGAGGAATAAAATTGGACCCAATTGTCGGATGGAAATGGTACGTGAAAAAGTATAAAGAAATTTTCGCAAATGAAAAGTCCAGACAGAAAAAGAGTCAACAAACCCCCAAACTTTGAAGCGGTGATTTAGTAATTCACTTCTCCGGCATCTCTTCCAGATTCCTCACGTCAGCCAGATCCTTTTCTCTTCCGCACGCTTTCTTGTTTTTCAATAAATCTTCCCGCGAAATCAGGGAAATCACGATACCGTCGACGTTCACGATTTTCCTGCGTGAATAACAATCCCGAATGTCTATCCCCGATGCCTGGTTGATGATCTCGATCCGCATGGGAGGACGGCCCATCCGAAAAATACGGCCGATGTCCTTGAAAAGGCTTTTATCAACGGTCGGGGCGCCGAATTCGTACAGGGCCTTGTGCAGTCTGTCCACGTTTGCATCGTCGACAGCGATAAGAACGTCCATGTCTCCGGTCGCGCGTGGGTGACCGTATATTCCCACGGCCCAGCCGCCAAGAAGCAGATATTCGACATTATTTTCGTTCAACGAATTCAAAAAATCTTTGAAGTCGTCCGGTAGTCGCTTCCTCGCCATAGAAACACTCCCTCAGGAAAGTTATCATTTCAAGCTTATCTTCAACAGGTGCAGAGGACCAATACCTGATGTCTTCATCATGAAGGGTTTTGCTGTTGGTAAATCCGACATCTGATCGATCGATATTAATGTTCACGGTTTGTCCCTTTGCCTTCCATTTCCACTCAGTAATATAGACTTAATCCACCCTATTTGGTCACTTCCCCACTTTTATCTCATACTCAACCCCAATTCCGAACTCAAACCCGCTCTCCTTCACTTCCGCCTCTCTTGACAAAAACGCAAGCACGAAATCCACTCCCAGCATCCTGTTGAAAAACGTCCCGCCCGCGCCCAGGGAGAATCGGCTCACACGTTCGTCCTGGCCGAAGGCGAGGCGGTAGGCCCCGCTGTCGCCGTAGAACTCAGACCGCGCCGCCACCGGGCAAATCTCCTGGAACTCGTCCGCATGATACCCGCCGAACCTCGCGTTTTCCCTCATGTTAAGATAGCCGAGGCGCAGGAACGCCTCGATGGACTTGGGCATGCGGAGGCCCGGGACCGAATTCACGTTTCCTTCCAGGCCGAGGCCGATGCGGTCGTAGCCCCGGCTTTTGTTGCCGATGTTCATGCCGGCGCCATAAGCGGCGTTGAAGAACTCGTGGGTATATTCAAACCAGGCTTTTCCATACGTTTGCAGACGCGAGGACGCTCCCAGCCCGAGCGAAAACGACGAGAACGTCCAGTTGGTATCGCCTCGCGCGGGCCCGTACTGGAGGGGATAGTTTTTTGCACCGGGGGTATAGTCCTGGGTTTTGTTGCGCCAGTACTCCAGGGACAGTGCGGGACAATATTCAAACCCGGCATACGCGACATTCCCCATGGTCCGCCACTGCCATGCGAGGCTGTCGCCCACAAGCGCATCCTCGTTGCCATCCGGCTTTACAGGCGGGATTCCCTTTGTCACATAGACAAAGTTGTTCGTGGCAAAGTCGATGTTGAAACTGCTCTGCACAGGCACGCCCTTCATGCCCACGTCAACATCGCCGCCGTACGAGGGAATGGCGCCGTAAAAGAACCTGTCCGTTTCGATGTCGGCCTTGTCCTGCAGGGAGTCGAAATTGGCGGTTGCGCCGCCGTGGATGCCGATCCTCACGAGCGGGTGCACCTGGCTTCCGAGATACGCGGAAAGCGCCGAGAGCCCCATGACGGTGCGCGCGTTCTGATTGAGGGACGTGGCAAGCGTCCCGATATACCCTTTTCCCACAATCCCGAACCGCATGTACTTTGACGGCATTTCCGCGGCGACCGTAAGCCCGAAGCGGTGCAGGGGCGACAGCGACAGGGTCGTATCGTTTGACTTTTGCGATATCCACGAAGGCTCGTAGTCGAGCATGAGGTAGATCACGTCCCGTTTCCCCATGATCACGCGCGGCATCACCGGCACGTTTACCGATTCGCTCCCGCTGTCCGCCGATTTCGCGTTTGCAAGGGAGAAGGTCCGGTATTCAAGGCCGCAGCGCACCGAGGTGCTTTCCTTTTCAAAGATCCCCAGCGGAGAACCGCAGAAATCGTATTCGTTGTTCGCCTCGGGCCTTGTGAACAG
>DATFYJ010000064.1:0-3773 GCA_035315105.1 Chitinivibrionales bacterium | reverse complement strand
GAGAAGGTCCGGGAAATCCGCGATTTCGATGCTCACCTGCGCGATCCACAGCACGCCAAGCGGAGCAAGCCGCTTCATGAGCGCCCGAGCGAATTCCTTGTTCGCCGTGAGATTGTCGTCGACAAAGAACAGCGTCTTCTTTGGAAGCGACTGTATTTCGGCCATGATGTCGTCGATATCCCTGTACCGCATGGTCCGGCCGAACAATTGCGAAACAAGGCAGAAATCGCAGCAGAACGGGCAGCCGCGCGACACCTGCACCGAGAGCGCGGCGATCTTTTCGGTGTCGATCAGGTCCCACCGCGGGACCGGCGAGTGTTTGTAGCCCGCGGGGGCAGCCGACTGGTAAACCTTTTTCAGCGTTCCGTGTTCCGCTCCGTCAAGCAGATCATTCCACACGTGCTCCGCCTCGCCCACCACCACGCAGTCGGCATGCGTGAGCGCCTCATCCGGATTACACGTGACGGTGGGACCGCCCATCACCACTTTTATGCCGCGCGCGCGGAAGGAGTCCGCAATGCGGTACGCGCGGTCGATGGTGGTGGTCAGCGCGGTGATTCCCACGAGGTCGGCGGCAATGCCGGGCGTAATCGCCTCCAGTTCTTCGTCGATGATCCGCACGTCCCAGTGCGCGGGCGCGAGCGCGGCCAGCAATGGAAGAGCAAGCGGCGTGGTGCCCGCCCTCTTGCCGATAAGTTTTGCGAAACCGATGTTGGCAATAAACTGCTTTATTTCCGCGAACGGATTGATGAGCAGAAGGCGAGGTCGGGCGCCGGAATTCGGTGATGCATGGTCTGCAGGCTGCATGGTGTGATGGTCGTCAATCAGGGTTGCGTATGGTTTGAAAAATACGTTCCGCGGCCACCGCTCCCTCGCGTAGAATTTCGAGCGAATCATCGGCATTGACGCGCACGACCGTTGACGGCCGTGATTCCGGCAGGACCCCCGCGTCGACCATAAAATCCACTTTCGTTTGGAATGCCGAGAAAATCGCGTCGGGATCGTTGACGTAAGGCGAATCACTCAGGTTCGCGCTTGTGGAGAAAATCGGCATGCCGAGTTTCGCGTCGAGCGCGGTGACGAAAGGATGGCTGGAAACCCTCACCCCCACGCCGGCGGAAAAAGCCAGCGCAGGCAGCACGAGCGTCACCGGGCCGGGCCAGAACCTGTTTGCAAGGAGGGCCGCGTTGCCGGTGAAACGAAGGCCGAGCGCTTCGAAGCGGCTCCGGTCCGCCGCGAGCAGAATAAACGGGGCAGGACTCCTGCGTTCCTTGACGGAGCGGATGCGCCGCTCGACATCCGCGCTGTCGGCACGGCCTCCTATGCCGTAAATGGTATCGGTGGGACAGATGAAAACCGCGCCGCTTTCGATCCTATGCGCAAGGTCGGCAACCGTGCAGCCTACTTCGCCCGCCAAAAGAGGCGCTAGAGGAATCCGTTCAGTCAAGGTCGTCCCCGAACCGACCGCGGTACTCCTTCATTTTTTCACGCAGCTTGAGGTTGTGCACCGAGAGGATCTGCACCGCAAGGAGGGCTGCGTTTTTCGTGTTGCCGATGCCCACGGTGGCGACCGGGATGCCCGGCGGCATCTGCACGATTGACAGAAGAGCATCCTCGCCGCGGAGCGGTCCGGACTCGATGGGCACGCCCACGACGGGAAGCACCGTGAGGCTCGCCAGGACACCCGGCAAGTGCGCGGCCAGCCCGGCCATGGCGACAATCACGCCGAACCCGCTTTCCTCGGCGCTTTTCGCGAATTTCTTTATCTTGTTGGGATTCCGGTGGGCGGAAAGGGTGAACGTTTTGAAGTCCACGCCGAATTCCTTGAGGATCGTTTCGGCCTTCTCGGCATGTTCCTTGTCGGACTTCGAACCCATGACAAGGGCGACTTTTATTCCGGACATGTGCACTCCTGTTTGTTACCGTTGCCTCGGATCGACCATTGCGGCCTGCAATGGTTTACGTCACTCCAAGAGACGCCTTCTGTTTCTTCAACCTCGCCATGCCCTTTGCCGCGATGTCTTTCCTGTAGGTCATCCCCTCGAAGCGAATGGCGCCGATGGCTTCATATGCGGTTGCAATGGCGTCGGAAAAATTTTCGTCCCAGGCGCTCACGGTGAGCACGCGGCCGCCGTTGGTGACGAACTGCCCCTCCTTGTTGACCGCGGTGCCGGCGTGGTACACGTCGACATTGCTTTTGTGTCCTTCTGCGTTTTCGATGCCGGTGATGACTTTGCCCTTTTCGTACTTGCCCGGATATCCTTTTGAGGCCAGCACCACCGCGACGCAGTACCCGGACCGCACATGCCATTCCACCGACGAAAGAGTCCCGGTGGCGCACGCCTTGAACACGTCGTACCAGTCGCAATCGACCAGCGGCAGCACGGCCTGGGTCTCCGGGTCCCCGAACCGGCAGTTGAATTCGACGACCCTGGGTCCGCTCGGGGTAACCATGATGCCCGCGTAGAGAAGCCCACGGTAGGGAAATCCTTCCTTTTTCATGCCATCGAGCGTCGGGACGATGATTTCTTCCTCGATGCGGTCAAGCAGTTTGGCGTCAACGAGCGGGCATGGCGCATAGGCACCCATCCCTCCGGTATTGAGCCCCGTGTCGTTATCGCCGATGCGCTTGTGGTCCTGCGAAACGGGAAGTATCTTGAACGATGTGCCGTCGGAAAGGACAAAAACCGACGCTTCCTCGCCCGTCATCTTTTCCTCTATGACAACCGTGGCCCCGGCCTGACCGAAGACTTTGCCGTCGAGCATGCCGGTGACGGCATCGACCGCTTCGGCAACCGTCTCGCACACAACAGCGCCTTTCCCGGCCGCAAGGCCGCTGGCCTTCACCACAATGGGCGCGCCCTGTTTCTTTACGTATGCAACAGCGGATTCCCTATCGCTGAACACCGCGAACGCCGCGGTCGGGATGCCGTATTTCTTCATGAATTTCTTCGCAAAGGACTTGCTGCCCTCCAGCTGCGCGGCCTTTGCGCTTGGTCCGAAAATGGTGCGACCCCTCTTCCCGAAAATATCCGCGATGCCTTCCACGAGCGGCGCTTCCGGGCCAACAATGGTGAGGTCTATTTCGTTCTTGTCAACCCAGGCCGCGAGTTCGTTCCAGTTCTGGACGCTTCCGTCGACGAGCGTGCAGCCGTCGTTCTGCATCCCGGGATTTCCCGGATAGGCGTAGAGGCACAGCGGCCTGTCGGAACGCAGCAATGCCTTGACCATCGCATGCTCGCGGCCTCCACCGCCGACAATCAGAACGGACTCCATGTAATCCATCAGTCCCTCCGTGCGCTCAACAGCTACGAGAAAACCTCCGTGGTCGGATTTTCAGACAAAAATATATGAAGGCACTCCGGCGTTCATGATTTTCCCTTTTTGCGTCTGCCGTAACCCAGCGCCTGCTTTCCGAATTGCGGCGCGGCATTGCCCTGCGACTTTTTCCTGCGCCAATCGTCGAGTTCGTAGCGGATGCGCGGAGGGCGATACCGGTTGGATGTTGACTTCATCAACGGCTCCCGATTACATTTTCTTCTTTGCCAATTGCTTCACCTTGACATCCAGCTCCTTGAGAATCTCGCTGTCCGGATTGTGGCCCAGCCCCTTGATAATCCAGCGCTGCGCCTCCTTGACGTTCTTCATTTCGATATAGATATTCACGAGATTGGCGTACGCTTCAGGCAGGTCATGCTGTTTTTCGATTGACTTGAGATAACATTCCACCGCCCTGTCGAGCTCTCCCCTTCCGGAGTAAATCGCCCCCAGGT
>DATFYJ010000063.1:0-5756 GCA_035315105.1 Chitinivibrionales bacterium | reverse complement strand
ACCAACTCTCTTTCTCGGTGCCCCCGCAGCAGAAGTTTCTATCTCGCAAATCAACTTCCTTGGGGGCTACCCACGAGGGGGTGTGGGTGCAGACCCCGCAGTCCCGCGGGACGAGGAGGCTGCACCCCAGGGGGAACCTTCCCCCACCAAAGCACCTCACTATTGACCTTCTTTTTTCTGCTGCATCCGGCCGATATATGCTTCAAATGCAGCCTTTCCCTCATCCTTCCAGTATTCGTCGAAATGCCGCCAGTCCCGGTACGAACCGTGAATACGCCAATCGTTGTTCCCTGCATATTCCCTATGCCGCATCCAGCGCGGTTTCCCATGATGCCATCCGTGCCTGCTACCGTGGCCAGGGCCGATGCCGCCGAACAGCAGCTTGACAAGCAACAGGACGCCGAACGCCTGCCAGTACGTTACCGCCTTGAGCCCGAACAGCGCAGGCATAAGCCAGTTCCACAAAAGAAAGACAAGCCATCCGAACAGAAGCGAGAATAGAACGGCCGCAACCACACCTGCGATAACAAGCCCGACGATGCGCGCTGGTCCCCACGCCCTGTGCGTTGGAAAATGCGGATAACCGTGTTCAAAATTGCCTTCCATGGGTTCCTCCCTTTGTTATTGGTTTCTGTATTCCTTCAGCGGGAGTGATTCCTTGAGTTTCGCCAGCGCCCGTGATTTCTGGGCAAGAAGCGTCCCCATGGGGACCTCCCACATTTCCGACAATTCCCTGAACGTAAACCCTTCGAGTTCGGTGGCAACCACGATTGCGCGTTCCGCTTCGCTTAACCGGTCCATGGCCGCAAGCAGCAATTCGCGCAATTCGCCGTTTGCAATTTCCGCCCCTGTGTCAAACCGCGCATTATGCAGCGTCTCGGCGAGCGACAGCTCCTCGTCTTCGCCGTCGCCTCCGTCAAGGGGCACGGTTTCCCTTCTGCTTCTGAACACGTCGATCACCCTGTTGCGAATCGACTGATACACATAGGCCGACACGCTGCGCAGCGGCAGGAGCGGGTCGGCCCGCTCAAGAAGGCCGGTCATCACGTCCTGCACAATGTCCTCGCCGTCACGGTCGGCCTCATCGCCGATGAGCGCGCGCACGTAGCCCACCAGCGCGGAACGCTCCGACCGTATGAACGCGGCAATCCTTTTGTTGAGCGTTTCCATGGCTGCACTGTTGAAGACGGAAAAGGCCGAAGGATTATTGCATGTTTCTGAGCACCGACGGAGGCAGCCGCTCCCCTGCTTCCGCGCCGGGGACGCCTGCCTCCGCAAGAAGGGAATGCACGGCTTCCCTCATGTCAATAAGCGGAATCGTGTTCACCCAGCCTCCCGGCGAGGGCGATAGGACAGCGCGATACACGTCGGACAGGGGCAGGTACTGGACGTAAAACTCGGGTGAGTTGACGTAGAGCGCAACAACCGGAACATTGAATGCGGCCGCGACATGCACGATGCACGTGTCCACGGTGAGCACCGCGGCCGCGTTCTTGACAACAGGGAATGTTCCGAGCACGGACTGCGTTCCGAACACAAGGCTCTTCGGCACGCGGCGCGACAGCGCCTCCACGCGCTGCGCGTCGCCGGGGCTGGATAGGAACACCGCCGGGCCGCATGCCTCCGGAAGCGCGCAAAGAAGATCAGCCCATTTGTCGTCTGTCCAGTACCGAACAGGTTGGGAAGCGGAGACGTTTACAGTGATATACCGACCAAGCCGGTGACGCTGGCGAAACGCGGCGAACGCCGAGTCTTCAGCCGGGGTCGGCGGAAGGCTCGGCCTCGGCGAAGCGTTTCCAATGCCGAGATACCGCAGGTTGCGAAGACTGCGGAGCGTGTAGTGCTCCCCGCCCTTTTCCTGTTCGCAGGACGGATGCGTGAATGCCTTGTCGCCGCGGAACCCGATTTTCATTTTTGCGCGCGCGAAACGGCAGAACATCGAGCTTTCGCTTGACTTGTGCTCCTTGGGATCGAGCCACACATCGAACCGGGTCGTGAGGAGCATCAGGAACAAACGGAGCGTTCCCAAGGGCCGCTTGGTATGCACGTGCATGCGGTCGATGTACGGATTGCCTTGTGCAACTATGTAGTTGTTCCGGCCGGCGAGCAAATGCAGTTCATGACGCGGGTTTGCCGCCTTGAACGCCGAGAACAGCGGCGACAGCAGGATCATGTCTCCAATGCGGCCGAGCTGGACAATGCAGATTCTTCTCGGCCTGGTGTCCCACGCGCGCGTGCTCATAACGGGCCGCCGAATTTCCGGATGAACGCAGTGCTGCGATCAGAACGTTTACGGGAGTGCATGGCACCGTCCTCCACGCCAAAAAAATACATTCCGCCTTTGAAACTTTCGGGGAGCCTCAAAGGGAGCCGCGGCACATGACAAAAAGCCGCGTGTTCCCTGCAATGAGGAAACACCGCGGCCTCTTCTCTAAAAAATTAATTCGGTATCTAACGTGTGATCGTACAAGCGGCTGTACTTACAAACCTCCCGGCAGTGAACCGCACACAATAAACGCCCGGAGCAAACATTGCGACACCGATGTCCCGAACATACCAGCCAGCACTGTTGTCGATGGCCGGAACCACGGTAACGCGGCGACCGCGCAGGTCCGAGACGGACAGGTTCACGCGGCTTTCGACCGGGAGTTGAAACCGGACGCGTATCGCTCGAACCGGAAAGCCCAGCACGCCGGCGGTCATCGCAAACGTTCGGGGAACCGCGAGCGTCACGGGCTGCCGCACGGGTACGGCAGGCTCGCTCACCACGGCGATGCCCACCGGAGGATACGTGGTCGCCGCGACCGTCACGGTGTCCGATCCGTCAAGTTTGGCCGAACGCACGAGCGAAGCGCCGAATTCGGTCCAGTAGATGCGGCCCGCCAAGCGATCCAGGGCGCAATACTGCGGACTTGCCAGTCCCGAGACAATGGTCCTGGCGCCCGATCCGTCGAGGCCGGCCCTGCCGATGGTGCCTGAGTTCGCATCTGTCCAGAACACGGCGCCGGTGTCGGGCTCAAGCGCCACGCCCACCGGGCCCGAAAGGCCCGATACAATTGTCTGCGGTATTGCGGAGGCCGATGCCTGCGCCCGCATGATCGCACCGGCGTCGAAATCGGCCCAGTACACGGTCTGGGACGATTCGATTACTGCAATTCCAAACGGTGCGTGTGCGGCGCCCGCGCCGAAGGTCTGAAGCACCTCCGCCGACGATCCGTCAAGATTCGCCCGGTAGACGGCCGGGCCGGCACCAAGATTGGTGCTTGTCCAGTAGAGCTTTCTGTTGGTGGAGTCAACCGCAATCCCGCGCAGGCACGATTGAAGAGATATGAGTGCGCCCGAATCGGCAAAGCCGGTCTGGATGTACTTGACATGCGCGTTCAGGAATGCAAGTTCGGTCACAAACACTCTTCCGAGGCTCGTACTCACCGCCACGGCCTGTGGCAGGGATTGCGGCGCAAGCGCCAGGGTGTTGTTCACTGTTCCCGAGGCATCCGCCATCACGAGCCTTGGCGATGAGAAAGACGCTTCTATCCAATACAACGTGGAAGCGTCGGCACCAAGCACCGCCGTGAGTATTACAACAATTGCGGCGTCGCGAATCAATTGTTTCATTGCAAACTCCTTTAGATAAATCCTCGCGCCCTTTCCTTCCGGGAGCACGGCCCAACATTAATTCCGGGACGGAAAAATGCCCGTCAGCGCAATAATAAAATTGACGCATTCAAACGGCGGCATAATCGGATGCGGCTGACCGCCTCCCGCCGGGCTCACCACGACTGCCGATGCGGCCATTGTCGCATTGCCTGTTTTTCCGAAGGACGGGGTCGCCGATGCATTGCGTGCGGGCAGTGCGTTTTGCGGCCTGTCGGATGTTGCAACGGTGGAATCAACAGCTGCAACGGCGGCGTGGGTGTGCACGGGCATTTGGGCAACGGTAAGCGTCTCGGTCTCCTGGCCTCCAATCTCACCCAGAATCCTTGGGGTCAAATTCGGGCCGGTTCCGGCATTCATGGGAAACCGCCCCCGAAGGTCGGGAAGAGCAAACGTGGTCGTTCCGTTGCCGCCGTAGGTTGTTCCAAGCAGGGAGAACAGCGCTGTGTTCTGGTTGATCGGCAGCAGCGAGCCGTCGCAGAACGCCCAGCCTACGGGAGCAAAGTTACCCCCAAACATCTTTATTTCGCCTAGGTAATTATTCTGGGCATTCACATTCGCGAATCCCGACAGAACACCCACCAGTGCCGCCAATGCCGCGTAACCCGAAATAGCGCGTTTCCACATGCGATCCTCCTTTGTGTGTTTGGACATGCCGATTCACGATACCCTGCAATCATCATTCCAATTGAAAAATCATGCAGCAAGCTGCGAGGAGAAGGCTAATAACATGATGTTAAGTACCAAGCGTTATTACTATACCTTGAATGAAATGACAGTTTTCCATCCTATAGAAAGAAAACATCTTTATTGTCGCTCGCTGTGCTATTTAATTCCGTGCTCCGCCAAGGTCCAGATGATGAAAAACCGCTGAATCACCGCTGAATATTTGCAGTTTTGGGAATACTTGTGGGAATAAAGGAATCGGGCAGGCAGATGTTCTTTTGTCTGCGGCTGCTGATCACGGGCATCGACGTTTCACCTGACGCAAACCTTGGCATGCCTATTGATGTATCTTACCTGCAACCAAAAGGAGGTCCCATGGACATCGACAGGGTAACAAGACGTGAGTTTCTCGTGAATGTCGGAAAGACCGCGATTGCAGCGGCAGTTGTTTCCCCGGTACTCGGGTTCGAGGCGGATGCGTCGAGCGGGAAAGCGCCGCTGCCCATGGCGCCGATCACGCTCGATGTTACCAAACCGGAATACGCGGCGCTCGGGCAGGCCGGCGGAGCGGTCAAGATCCCCAATCCCAACGACAAGAAGCCCATTATCGTAAGCAGGTTGTCCGAGACAACCGTTGCGGCCTTTTCGTCGAAATGCACGCACTTCGGATGCGAAGTTCCGCTTCCGGCCAACAACGAGATCAAGTGCCACTGTCACGGCTCGATGTTCGATGCTGCGGGAAAGGTGACGCACGGTCCGGCCACTAAGAATTTGGCCCAGTTCGCGGCAACGATCGAGGGATCCATTATTACCGTGAAGGAAATGGCGTCGTAGGATTCTCGACTACAGGTCGGTGATAGGGTGATTCGTACGGAGGGATGCGGCGCGTACCTTTGACGTTCAAAGAGGGAACGTCAGCGGCAACGGGAAAGAACAAACGCAGCGGTGCGCGTTCCGGCTTGCGGAGAGGACGCCTTTACAAAATACATGCCGTCGGCGGCGGGGATTCCATTTTGTGATGCAGCATCCCAGATGAAAACGCCAACGCTCCGGTCCTGCGGTGCGAGGCGCCTGAGGTAGCGGCCCCGCACGTCGTAGATTGCGGCGCAGGCGGCCGGCGACGACGTTGAAATCAGGAACACGGCTGATCCCTCAACCCTCCGGACCGATATACCAAACCCTTCAACGGAGCTGTGCGGCGGCCGAACCACAACCGGCGTGCCCTCGGCCGCCAGAAGAACGATTTCCGAATCGGAAACTTCGCGGTTGTACAGCCGCACGTCGTCGAGCAGGCCGCAGAAACACTGCGAGGCGGTCCAGACGTCGGCCCCGAAGTAGGTTGTCTTGTTGTTCGTCGAAAGCTTTGCTCCGGTCAGACTCGGCGTTACCCTTCCGGCCAGGGCACCGTCAACGTACAACGTGAACACCGGCTTTAC
>DATFYJ010000062.1:0-3921 GCA_035315105.1 Chitinivibrionales bacterium | reverse complement strand
CTTGGACGCCGGCGGCGGTGATTTTATATTTGAAAAGGAGAGGAACCGGGGATTTACTATGCCTACCTTCACCATTTCGGTAAACAACAAGGTCCTGGGCACCTATGTTGTCAAAAAAACGGTGATTACCGTCGGCCGGTCCCGCACCAACACGATTTCCATTGCAAGCAAGGCAGTATCCCGCACCCATGTCCGAATCGAGCTTACCCGGGAAGGATGGACCGTCACCGATCTCGGGTCGCTCAACGGAACGTATGTAAACGACATCCGGATCACCAACGCATTTTTGTCCGAAGGCGACAAGGTGACGATCGGTGCCTATGCCATTCTGTTTTCGCCGGAGCCCGCGCAGGAGGCTTCGGAAGAGGAATTGCGGCCTGTTGCCGCTCAGCCCGAATCGGAAGAGGCGGACGCCGATGTCCGCGTAGAAGGCTCTCCGCCTTCCACCGAGACGGCTCTGGAGCCGCCGAGAGACCAGCCGATTCCCGTCGCAGAACCGCAGCCGTCTGCGAGAGAATCCCGCGCGGCGGAAGCTCTCGCTCCGGCCGCCGTGCAGAACACGGTTGGGGGCGACGTGGAGGAGGTCGGTGCAGAACAGCCTGCTCATCCGGACACGAAGGCATTCACGGTTGCCGACGGCGCCGACGTTGACAAAAAAGGAGAGGTTGACGGAGGACAATCTACAGGCGGCGGGAAGGAAGCGCGTCTGGCGCTCCTGCGGAGCAACCCGGCGGGCCTCCAACTGGAGGACAGGGTGCGTCTGGCGGTCCTCGAAAACCCTCTGGCCGACGACAACGACATCCGCAAACGGCTTTCCGATCCCGATTTCGGGGGCGCGCATGTTGGCAAATCGGAACTGCAGACTATGCTCAAGACCCTCGGCCTCGAAACCAAAATCAAACGGTACAACTATTTTCTGCATTCGTGAACGGGCGGGGTCACCTGCCTGCGCATCTGCGGGCGCACGCCGCCGTGCTGCCGGAATTCTTTCTGCGGGTCCTGCTATCCGGCTGGAGGCGAGGAAGACTCGGACGCGGGATTTCTCTTCCAGTAGTTGTCGTTCACACGTTTTCTGAGTTCCTTTGAGGCTTCGAACACCGGTTTGAACCCTGCCTGAACCTGGATATGTTCGTTGGTACGGGGATTCCGGGCGCTTCTTGCGCGCCGCTCCTTAATCTTGAACCTGCCGAACCCCCGGATTTCGATGTTTCTTCCCTCCTGAAGGGACTTGGAAACCGCCTCCAAGAGACTTTCCACAACAATCTTCGTGTCGACTTGGGTGAGGCCGGTCGTGTCTGAGATTTTTTCCACAAGATCCTTTTTTGTGATGTTACTCATGGGCGTTGCTCTTTCGATGGGAAGTTATCGTTACTTATCCTGTCTTAGGAGGGTTCAAGTAAGAATCAGGATCATAGTAACGGCTTTATGTCTTTATCAAGAAATAGAATATATTTGGTTATCGACCAAAATCAAGGTTTTTTTTAGATTGGAACTGCCACAAGTAGCTGAAAAGGGGTAAGTTAAGGAAAGACCACGATATATGGTGTATGGCGCACGGAGCAGCCACTAGAGGGCAATTTTGATTTCGAGCGCGGTGCGTTAATGAAGCTGCTCCATACCATCGTGAAACCGCGGTTGGCATTCGCAAGCCTGCGGGAGCACAATGGTCTTGAGAAAAAGGTTCCCTTTTGTAAAGAAAAGACGACCCTGTCACGACAGCCGCCGAGATTATGGCACCTGCTTCCAAAACATTGCATTACCAGCTGCTGAACGGATCATCACAAGCACAATGCCAGGAACAACCGTATTTGCTTAAAAATTCTTGACACCTCAATACTGTTGTGTTATATTATTGGCACTCGTTTATGATGAGTGCTAATAATTCTCTGATCAAAACGTAATCCTGCCAAACTTAACCACATTTCAAGGAGGAGTTGTTATGAACGTCAAGCCTTTAGCCGACCGGATTGTTGTAATGCCGTTGGAAGCGGAAGAAAAAACAAAAGGTGGGATCATCATTCCCGACAATGCCAAGGAGAAGCCTCAGAAGGGGGAAGTGATCGCCGTGGGACCCGGCAAGATTTCCGACAATGGAGAAAAGATTCCCATGGAACTCAAGAAAGGCGACAAGGTGCTGTACGGCAAGTATTCGGGGACCGAGGTCACCGTGGACGGCAAGGAATACCTTATTGTAAGGGAGAGCGACGTACTGGCGATAATCTGAACTGTGGGCGAAGAAGGCCTGAAGTATCAAACTAAAGAGAAATTCATCCCATCAAATAAACAGGAGTGAATAACCATGTCAGCAAAGCAATTAGCGTTTGATGTCGTTGCAAGGGAGAAACTGCTCAGGGGAGTGGACGTTCTTGCCAATGCGGTGAAGACGACCCTCGGTCCCCGCGGCCGCAACGTTGTTCTTGACAAAAGCTTCGGTTCGCCCACCGTCACCAAGGACGGCGTGACCGTCGCCAAAGAGATCGAACTCGAGGACAAGTTCGAAAACATGGGCGCACAGATGGTCAAGGAAGTCGCGTCCAAGACCTCGGACGTTGCCGGCGACGGCACAACCACCGCCACGGTGCTCGCCCAGGCAATTTCCCGGCAGGGAATCAAGACGGTGACCGCCGGCGCCAACGCCATGGCCGTAAGGCGCGGCATTGACAAAGCGGTAAAGACCGTTGTGGAAGACCTGAAAAAGCAGTCAAAGCCCATTGCAGGCAAGAAGGAGATTTCACAGGTCGCCGCGATTTCGGCAAACAACGACCAGGAAATCGGCGAGCTTATCGCCGACGCCATGGAAAAAGTTGGGAAAGACGGCGTCATCACCGTGGAAGAGGCCAAGAGCATCGACACGACGCTCGAAGTCGTCGAGGGCATGCAGTTCGACCGCGGCTATGTTTCCCCGTATTTCGTCACCAACACCGAGACCATGGAATGCATTCTCGAGGAACCGTACATCCTGATCCACGACAAGAAAATCAGCGCGATGAAGGACCTATTGCCCCTGCTCGAAAAAACCGCGCAGTTGGGCAAAGGGCTCCTCAGTATCGCCGAAGAGGTCGAGGGCGAGGCGCTGGCGACGCTCGTGGTGAACAAACTCCGCGGAACGCTCAAGGTCGCGGCTGTAAAGGCGCCGGGCTTCGGTGACCGCAGAAAGTCAATGCTCGAAGACATCGCGGTCCTCACCGGCGGCATCGTGATCTCCGAGGAGGCCGGCTTCAAACTCGAGAACACCACCGTTGATTCGCTCGGCAAGGCCAAACGCGTGACAATTGACAAAGAGAACTCCACCATTATCGAGGGTGCGGGCAAAAAGGAAGACATCAAGGGCCGGGTGAACCAGATCCGCAAGCAGATAGACGAAACGACCTCCGATTACGACAAGGAGAAGCTGCAGGAACGCCTCGCCAAGCTGGCCGGCGGCGTCGCCGTTATCAACATCGGCGCGGCCACCGAAACGGAGATGAAGGAAAAGAAGGCGCGCGTGGAAGACGCGCTTCACGCGACCCGCGCCGCGGTCGAGGAAGGTATTGTGGCGGGCGGCGGCGTTGCGCTTATCCGCGCCGCAGCAGCGCTTGACTCGCTCAAGACCGAGGGCGATGAGAAAATCGGCGTTGACATCATCCGCAGGGCAATCGAAGAACCGCTCCGCTGGATTGTGCAGAACGCCGGTATGGAGCCGTCGGTGGTCGCCAACGAAGTCAAGAACCATAAGGGCGGGTACGGTTTCAACGCCTATACCTGCAAGTACGAGGATCTGCTTGCGGCCGGCGTCATCGATCCGACCAAGGTCGTTCGCTCCGCGCTCGAAAACGCATCGAGCATCGCGGGCCTCATCCTGACAACGGAATGCATTGTCACCGAGAAGCCGAAAGAGGAAAAAGAGCCTGCGCCTGGAATGGGCGGCGGCGGCATGGGCGG
>DATFYJ010000061.1:0-4681 GCA_035315105.1 Chitinivibrionales bacterium | reverse complement strand
TGCACCGTGGTCGGCTGCAGCCGTATCTGCGAAACGGTACCGACAAAGGTGCGCGCCGGATAGGCGTCCACGGTGAAGTTCGCCACCTGGCCCACTTTCACCTGGCCGATGTCTGCCTCGTCGATGCTCGCCTGCACCTGCATTTTGGTGAGATCGTCGGCAATGGTGAATATCGTGGGCGTATTGAAACTCGCGGCAACGGTCTGGCCAACATCCACTGCGCGGTTGATCACCACGCCCGTGATGGGCGAGGTTATGGTTGCGTAATTGAGGTTGATTTTGGCGCGGTCGAGCGCGGCTTTGGCCGAGGCCTTGGCCGAGGCCGAGCCTGCGGAGTCGGAGACCGCGGCATCGAGATCCGCCTGCGCGACAAGCCCTTTTGCGAAAAGCGCCCGCGTCCGAGCGCAATTCTGTGTCGACAGGGTCAACTGCGCCTCGGCCTTGACAAGAGAAGCGCGTGCGTCAACCACCTCCGCGTGCAGAAGCATGGTATCAAGCAGCGCGACAACCTGTCCTTTCTTCACGCGGGAGTTGAAATCCACAAACAGGCGGGCAACGGTGCCGCTCACCTGGGTACCCACCTGCACCGTCACAAAGGAATTGAGCGACCCGGTTGCCGTCACCTGCACCTTGAGATCGCCCCGTGTCACCGCCGCGGTGCGGTAGGAAACCGGCTGTTTCCCTCTTGAAAAGAAGAAGAAACCGCCTGCTGCAATCACGACGGCCGCAACACCTCCGGCCACAATCCAGCCTTTCTTGGTCATTACGTCTCCTTGCTGTTCAGAATGAGCCCATGGCGGCGAGCAGTTTCGCATGGCCCGTACGGTAATCGTACAGCGCCTGGGCATAACTGCTTTTCGCATTGGCAAGCACCAGCTCGGCGTCCGTGACTTCAAGGGACGCCGCCGCGCCCGCGGCAAACCGTTCCTGCGCAAGTTCCAGAGACTCCTGCGACGATTGAATGAGCTTCTGCATCGCGGTGATGCGCTCGGCCGCTTCCACTTTTCCGTAGTAATCCTGGTCTATGGCCGACTGGACGCTCTGGACGGTCGCATCGAGCGTCGCCTTTGACTGGTCCACCGAAGCCTGCGTCGCTTCCATGGCTGCGACGAGAAAGCCGCCCTGAAAAATGGGAACCGCAAGATTCACGCCCACGTTCCAGTCCTGCTGCCATTCCGAAGCGTACGTGCTTTGCGATTCGTATCCGATGCCGGCGGTCGCGTTAAGATTGGGAAGCAACGCGGCCTTCGCAGATGTCAATTGCAGCTTCGCCGCCTCCAACCTGGCGCGCAGGGACACCAGCTGCGGCAGGGAATCGGTTGCGCGTGCAAGCGCCTGCTCCCTGGTGATGTCGGGTTCCTTCACGAAAAGGCTGTCGGTGAGCAACAGAGAATCGCCGAGAGAAATGCCGGCCGCGACCTCCATCTGGACTTTTGCGAGTTTCACGCCGTTTCGCGTGGTGATCACGTTGACCGTCGCGTTCGCGACGTCGACTTCGGCAGCGGTGACGGTGTACTTCGCCTGCTTGCCCGTTTCATAAAGAATCCTGGCCTGGTCGAGGTGGGCCTTGGTCTGGGAAAGCGCTTCGCTGGCCACGGCATACAGCATCTGCGACAACAGGTGGTTGAAATAGGCGGTCTTGGCATTGAGCACAACGGTCTGCAACGAACTCTTTGCATCTTCTCTTGCAGCGGCGACAAGTTTCGAACCTGCCCGGGTCGAAAGATATGACTTCCCGAAATCAAAAAGCAGCTGCTGGCCCGTTACCCCGGCCGTATAGCTGTTGCCGAAATTCTCACCGGAAGACCGCACCACGCCTGGCGACATCGAACTGCCGGCATTCGCCTGGCCGCTCACTTGGGGCAACAACTTCGATCTCGCCGATTTCCAGGCAGCCACGCCGGACGCGACCGCAGCGTTTGCAACACGCACCTGGGGATTGTTCTTTTCCGCAAGATCGACATACGATGCAAGACTCAACGGGGACTGGGTCTGGGCAATTGCGGATGTAAATCCGGTTGGGGCCAGAACAGCGGCTATAATAAGGAATATGCTTGCGTTCTTCATATTTTGAATGCCTCAGCCCGCGCAATCCCCGCGACTGGGCGCGGGGTTAGCGGGCGAATTACAAGTATCTTTTCCTTGGGCAAGGAAGAATACCCGCCACTTGGGGCGGGGTTCTTCAATCCGCTTTGTGCAGAAGTGTGATTTTTTTTGCGCCTATTTGACTGCACTTGAAGCAAGTTCGTTACCGGACCGCTGTTGCAAAGAAAACGTACCGTCAACTTCCTGCATTTGGATGACAGGCCCGCTGCGAGAGCCGGCGGTTGCAAGATTCACGAAGCCTTGCGGGGTGATGTGAAAAAAGAGCCGCTTGTCATGTGGGTATGCAGGTCGTTGCGATGTCGGACCTTCAAATATATGTCCGGCTAAGTCCTTTTACGTGCCCGAACACCATCCGCCCTTACTTCCGTTTAAACGGAATAATCCTTCCCTTCTCCCCATCCCCGTCCTTTTTCCGCCTCGACGCTTCCTCCAGGATGCGCTTCTCTTCATCGGTGAGCGATTCCATGCCGCTCTCGGAAATTTTCTTGAGAATCGGGTCTACCACGTCTTCAAAATACCCGCGGTCAGCGCTTTTCTTCCGTTGTTCGGCCCGCTGCTTCGCCTCGTCCGCATGCACTTTAGCGCGCCCGAGGTAATCATTCACAATAGGGAAAAACTTCACGTACAGGAACCCCACCGCGATGCCGCCCAGATGCGTCAGGTGCGAAACGTTCCCCCACGAATGCGCCGCGCCGAACAGCGAGATGGCGCCGAAGACGGCCACGGCGACAAGAACGTTCACCGGGAACAGGAAGAAGAGCAGCATTTGACGACGCGGGAAATACAGCGCGTACACGGTGAGGAGCGCGAGCACCGCGCCCGATGCGCCGATCACCGGCGTGAACCACATAAGCGGGCTCAACACCGTGACGAGACTGAAGAGCCCGGAACCGGCGGCCGCGCACAGGTAGAACACCACGAACCGCCGCGTGCCCCACTGCTCCTCCATCTCCGCGCCGAACATCCAGAGCGTGAACATGTTGAACAGGATGTGAAACGGGCCCGCGGTGTCGTGCAGGAACGCATAGCTGACAAGCCGCCACACCTGAAGATGCCCGAACGCGCTGTACGGAACAAGCGCTCCCAACCCGGTCACCATGGCGCCGACGCCGGGCAGAAGCTGCAGGATCCACACCGCCGTGGAGGCGATAACAAGACCACGAATGCCTTTTGTAAAGGGAGGAAGGCCGTAATCCATTATCGTTTCTTCCGGGCGAGGCGCCGCACGACGCACTGCGGGACAAAGGCGCTCACGTCCCCGCCGAGCCTGGAAATCTGCTTGACCATGGAGGAATTGAGATAGGTGTATTTCGAGCTCGGCATGAGGAACACGGTCTCGGCGTTTTCGTTGATATTCCTGTTTGTGAAGGCCATCTGGAATTCGTACTCGAAGTCGGAGATGGCGCGCAGTCCGCGGATGAGCACGGTGGCCTTGTGTTCCCGAAGACAATTGGCGATGAGGCCGGCGTAGGCGATGACTTCGATGTTGGGAACGTCCGCAAGAGCTTCCCGTGCCATGGCAAGGCGCTCCTTGTGGGAAAACAGCCGGTCTTTGACGGGGTTGTCGGCAACGACGGCGATCACCCTGGTGAAGATCTTCGCGGCACGTGCCGCGATGTCGATATGACCGAAGGTTATCGGATCAAAGGTGCCGGGATACAGTGCGGTGGGCATGGGGTGATGTCCTCCTTCTTGAGGAAAAAATACGTGTTTGCATGAGTGCCTAATCTATCCGCGAGATAAATTCCACCGCAGTATCACCATAGGTCCTGACCTCAACCCGATATGGTGCCATTGACAACTTTTCACACTGGGGAACACCTGATTTGTCACGTTCGTACACGAGCACACCTTCGGGCGCAAGCAGCCCCGCTAGTGCCGGCACCAACGCCGCAAGCGCCGGATCGCCGTAGGGAGGATCGTAGAAGATAATGTCGTACGGACCGTTCCCGCCCCGTTTATCGTATGTGTCAAGGAACCGCCGGATGTCCTGCGTCACCACCCTGCACTGCGGTGCTATGCCAAACACCTCGCACTGTTTCAAAATGACGGCGGCGCGGCCGCAGTCGTTTTCAATAAAATCAACCTGTGCCGCGCCGCGGCTTAAAAGCTCGATGCCCATGGCCCCGCTGCCGGCGCAGACGTCGGCCGCCCGCGCGCCGGAAATGCGCGGCTTGAGCGTTTCGGCGACTGCCTGGCGGATGCGTTCCTGCGTGGGACGGAACCCCTGTGCGCGCTTGTCAACGGTTATCACGCGCCGGCCGAGGGCGCCGGCAACGATGCGGAGTTTCATGGCGCTGTCCGTGGAAGACGTTTTGCCGGGCGGGAGTAGCGACGGCTCACTCGCGCGTGGTGACGATGACCTGCGATTCGATGGTAACGTGCGGGCCGCTTGCGGCGGTCAGGGAGATGCGCTTGAAGGCGAACGCCTGCCGTGTCTGGCACAGCTGATCGACGAACCTGGAAAAATTCCGGTAGGACCCCGTGCCCGACCACTGGTACAGGTAGCGGCAGCACCCGCCCACCTTTTCGGTCGACGCCTTCGACGGCTTCTTGACAATAGAGATTGAGTTCT
>DATFYJ010000060.1:0-4654 GCA_035315105.1 Chitinivibrionales bacterium | reverse complement strand
ACCGCGCGCACGCCCGCGCAATGCGCGGCGTGCATGACGAAGTTGTCAAGCGTTATCACCGCGGTCATACGCCCGAGCAGCGCGATGAGCTGGCGAGGGGTGGTGAGCCCGAGGAGCGAGTAGGCGCCGCGCACGTGACGGTCCGACGCCCTTCCCACCTGAAACACGCCGATGTCCCTCGACGCGAGCGCAGCGGCGACAGACCGCCATATGTCAAGCGACATCTCCTTCTTGGGCGAAGCGGAGGACGCCGCAATCGCCACGTTGGTTTTCTTCCACGGCAGAAAACCGGTCAGCAGTTTGTCTTCCGTGCCGTCATCGGAAATCCAAAGGCGCTCCTCCACCGGCGTTTTGAGGCCGAAGGTGCGGGCCAGAATCTGGAACGGCCGCGCCGGGCCCGGGCCCAGGGTCTCGAGGCTCCAGTAGGTCATGTGCACCAGCGGAGCGTTTGCCGGAGGGTGGCCGATATCGGCGATGGCAGGATGCCCGGTCAGGATGTCGGTGTAATCGGTTCGCCGGATAAGATTGTAGCGTTGCTTCGGGTTCCTGTCGTGCACCATCTTAAGCACGCCGGAGAGCATGAGGGCGTCGCCCTGACCACCCACAGGGTTGATCCAGGGATACGCGTTTCCTTTTGTTTCATGAGCCATGGTGCTGGAACCTCAGGCCGGTTATCGGTTCGAAATAATCCGTTATAAACATCCGTTTGGAATCGCACCATTCGCTTTTGTGAAGAAACCCCTTGTGCTGCGACCACGCGTCCAGCGGGCATCCGCCGTGGCACAGTTCCCAGAAACGGCACCCGGCGCATTCGCCGTCGCGCAGCACCGCGTTGCGCCGTGCCAGCTCGTCGCGCTGCGAGTCGGCGAGGATTTCCGCGAGCGACCGTTGCTGAATGTTGCCGTACGGGAGCAACTCCCAGTCCGCGGAGCGGCCGCACTGCGAGGTTTCGCCGTTGGGCGCGATGTTCACATGGCTGTATGCGCATTCCCCGGAATCACAGCATCCGAGATTGAAAATATTGTCCCGTATATTATCGGTGATGCGGCGCAGCGGCTGAACGTTCGGGTACCGGCCCTGGTGCTTCCACCAGACCGGAAACAGCGCGCCCAGGAAATCCGCGAATTCGCGCGGCGTGATTGCAAGGTGCTTGCGCTCATTGTCGTAGATGAGCACCGGGTTCAGGTTGAAATTGCCGCCGGGGCATAGGTTGACAAGGTAGTAAAACAGGTCGAGGGGCCGGGCGAGCGACAGACGCGTGACCACGTAGATTATTCCCCACGCGAACCCGTTCCGCTTGAGCAGGGAGAGCCCTTTAAAAAACCGCTCCCTGTACCATTCGGAATCGGGCGTTGTGCCAGGTCCCCTCACGTTTGGGAGCGGGTCGTAGCTGGTCCCCATGCTTGTTATGCGCAGGGCGCGCAGCGCGGGAATGTGCTCCTGCGTCAGACATGTAAGGTTGGTCTGGATGCAGTGCTTGATACGAAACGCGGTTGACGGGCAATGCGTTCGTTCCAACGCCGCCGCCTGTTCCAGAAAGGCGGGCCCCAAAAGGAGCGGTTCGCCGCCGTGCCATATGAAGGTAACCTCTTCCGCGGGTTGGGCAAGAAGGAATTCGTTTATTCTCCTGAAGAGCGTTTCCAGAATTGCAAATGACATGGTCTCGCCCCCGCGGGGCTTTCGCACCACGTCGCAATAGGCGCAGTTGGAATTGCACTTCTCGGTTACTTTGACGATCAGGTCTGCCATAGCGTGCGTCGTCCTCGGCGGTTGAGGTCCTTGCTCTGCTCCACCGCGTCCAGCAGGTCGGCAAAGAATTCCTTTGCCCCAGGGGGGCAGTTCGCAGGGTCGGCCACGATGCCGAGACATACCGAAAGGGCAGGGCAGAATGCGCAGGAGCTGTTCTGCGCAAGAAGCCCGAGGGCCGAATCCAAAGGCTCGGGAGGGGCGGCGAGAAACCGCTCGATGCTCGGGGCGACGAATTCACTCCTGGCCAGTTCGCCTGCGGTGCGAGCGACCGGGCCGTTTTCGTTCACGTGAAATATGGCCGACGGGTCTTCGAACAGCGCGGCCGTCAAGCGGTTGATTCCCGTTTCATGGTAATTCTCGGCCAGCCGCGCGAACGGATCGATCGGCGCATGGGGGGCGGTGCCCAGCAGCGCGTAGGTGCACAGGTCGGCGCAGCCGCCCCAATCTGCAGAGCGGTCGATGATTGCGGCCGCGGCCAATCCCAGCGACGAAAGGATTCTTATACCTGTCAGATTATTTGCCGACGACGCCTGGACATACACGCGGAGATTGAGCCGTCGCAGCGCGGGAAGACGAGGGGCAATATCGCGGAATCTTCCCACTCCGTCAACATACAGCGCGAGCGGAATTCCCTCCCATGCCGCTTCTGGCTTGATTTCTGCGAGAAGCCCGGCGAACCGCGCGCGAACGCAACGCACCGCGGCGCCGCACCGCTGGGCCAGGCCGAAAGCGTCCGCCACGCCCTTGGTCGAGGCCGCATCGACGACTACGTTTTTGTCCTTGAGCGCGCGAAGCAACGGTTCCCTGGGCGGGCACACGAAAACGTGGTCGCTCATGCGTACACCTCCTGAGCGCGCACGTTCGGCTCGTGACGGAAGGCCTCAAGCGCATGCGCCACGCAGCCGCCCGCGCAGTTGCCGTCCCTGCGAAGTCCGCAGGTGTCGCACGCCAGATAAATTCCGCCCTGCTCGACCCGGATCTTCTTGGTGAGGCCGTCGTAATGGGTTCGCATTTCCGCAAGCGAGTTGAATTCAAAGATGGACCGTTTGTCGAAGGCCGAGAGCGGGAAGCAGGGCCACACGCTCATGTCCGGGCCGATGTCGATAACCGCGCCGCAGCCGAAGCGGCATTCGCCGCCGTAACGCATGAACCAGGCGATCTGTTCATTTGTAAACCTGCACAGCGGGAACCCGCAATCCATGCCGGGACGGATGTGCAGCCGTTCAAGGAGCGGCGCGTGTTCGAAAAACCGCTTGATGATGAGGTCGATGTCCTTCAAGGAGATGAACAGGTTCTGCTGGCCGGGGATCGGGTGCGTGAGTCCGAGCCTTATGCTTCTCTTGAGACCGAAACGGTTGATGTGGTGGCAGATGAAGTCGAGGCTGAAATCGGTCTGGTAGATGTTGAAACCCGGCGCGATGCGGCTGCCGAATTCCGCAAGGAACGCCTCCACCCGCGGCAGTTCGGCGGCCGATTGCTCCGAACGGCCGGGATCGTTCACGTTGCAGATAAATGCAAGCGCCTCCTGAGGCAGCGCGGCAAATGCGGCTGAGGCATCCCTCAGCTTGCTTTCGGACATGATGCCGCTGGTAAACACTCGTACATGAAAACGTCGCTCGATCAGGTACAGGACCATGTCCACGAAATCCGGATGCAGGGTGGGCTCCCCGCCGAGTATCGAAAAGACCCGTTCGCCGCCGGCCTCCAAGAAGTCCGCAAGGTAGATGACGTTTTCCCACGAGATGATGTCGTCCGGAGAGGAATCGGACATGTGCTTGCGGGCGAAACAGTAGGGACACGATCGCACGCAGCGCTGGGTGAAAAGAACATTGGGCATAAGGCGCCTTAATGGTTTGGCCGCAGTCCGGAGAATGTCGGCCGGACAAAAAAAGGCCGGCCGCTTAAACGGCCGGCCTTTTTTGATATGTCAAGTACTTTTATCAAGAATTGGAGCAATACTCACTGGTGTACTGTCCCGCATAGCTGGTGTAGTAAGAGTCGTAATAATAGCTGTAATAATAGTAGCTTGTGACCCCGTAATAGGCGCTATAAGAAGCATAGTAGCTCGAATAACCGGAGGAGTATTCGCTATAATAGTAATAGTTAGTGGTATAATAGCTGCAATACGGAACGCTGAAAGGATTGATGCAACTCAAACCGCCCGCCACAGGAATAGAGGCTGCTGCGGCAAACCCTGCAATCCTCTTCATGGCGTCTCGTCGGGACAGCGGTTTCTTTTCCGAAGGTCCCTGCTGCGAACCATTGGGCTTTTGTTGTGTCATGAGGCTCTCCCTTGGATGGTATGGCGCTGAAGAAGGCACAGGAAATATAGAACGAAATAATTCCAAAAAGCAAGAGAAAAATGAAGGCGGCAGACGCTGATTTCGGCCATTTTCCTGAATAGATTTCCCATAGTCGGTGCACTTGTCCGCCCTTACGTAAATTATAGAATTCCCCGGGTTTTTCGTCAAGTCCCTGAGAACACGCACCAACCACAAGCACTTGGCAATCGAACCGTGGTGAGTCAGGCTGATTTTGACAAGAGGCGGGTAAAACCTTATATTCTCTGAGGAGACGCTGGGTGCGTAAAGATCAGGCAGCAGAAACGAAAGGATTTGATGTCATGAAAAGAAACCTGAGGTTGTCCTGGTTGGTGACAATTGCTGCCATGAGTATCTTTTTTCCTGCCTCAGGGCAGAGCGAATGCGATAATTGGCAGACAGATCACACGGACTGGATTTTCTGTGACGATTTTGAGGACACGGGCGCGCTGGTGAAGCAGGGGAGGTATTTCGAGTACGACGACAACGCAGGCGATTTTGTTCCCAAGGCCGGCATTGGGTTTAGCGGTTCACGCGGCATGCAGGTGCGGTGGCAGGCGGGCGAGGTGGGCGCGGGAAGCATA
>DATFYJ010000059.1:0-6959 GCA_035315105.1 Chitinivibrionales bacterium | reverse complement strand
TCTTCATGGCGTCCGCGAACAACGTATTCTTCTCGGCAAATTTCTCTTTCGGGGCGTGGCATACCGGACAGTTCTCCGGCGCCGCGCCGAATTCCACGTGCCCGCACACGCCGCATACATAAATGTCCGGAATGGTCATTTTGGGCTCGCTCTTGGCCGAAACCTTGAACACCGGACCCGCCGCCATGACCGTTGCGGCCATGGCTGCAGCGCCCAGAAACTCCCTGCGGCTCACACCATTCTTTTCCTGGTCCATGATCCCTCCTTTTGGATTGTTAAAGAAAACCTGTGGATGACGCCTACTCATTGCAAACCGGGAAGACAAATCATAGTGCTTAGATATGACGGCAATTTCTGTGCCATGAGGGCTCGCTCTTCTCAACGATTTGTGTGGATACCCGATGGTTTTCTCAAAAAGAAGGCAATCGTGGCTGTCTTTTGAGGAGGGACAACCCGCGCTACTCCAGAGCAAAGTAGAAGACTGCGCCCTTGTCTTTTTCGCCCTCGGCCCAGATGGTCCCGCCGTGCTTGTCCACGATCCTCTTTACAATGGCCAGCCCGATTCCGGTACCCTTGAATTCCTTGTCGGAGTGGAGACGCACAAAGGGTTCGAATATCTTTTGCGCATGGGCCATATCGAACCCCGCGCCGTTGTCGCGAACGAATAGAAAAGAGCGGCCGTTTTTCTGCTGCGCGCCGAATTCAATGACCGCATCCTCCTTGTGGGAGGTGAATTTCCAGGCATTGCGCATCAGGTTCTCCATAAGCAAGCGAGCCAGGCCGTTGTCCGCCTTGAGGGTAAGGCTGGGCAAACCTTCGAACCTGACCTCGCGGTCCGGGGTTTCTCTCCTGAGCTCATTGAAAACCGACAGAGCCAATGCGCCGATGTCAACCGGTTCGCGGCGCACCTCCTGCCGCCCCACGCGCGACAGCACCAGGAGGTTGGAAATGATGTCGGACATTCGGTGGAGCGAATTTTCCACATGGCCCAACGCCGTTCCAAAATCCCTGTCGAGCTTCGGCGAATAGTCGCGGAAGACATCGATGCAGCCCATCATCGAATGCAGGGGATTGCGCAGATCGTGCGACACGGAATAGGCGAACGCCTCAAGATCCTGGTTTGCGTTTGTCAACTCGACAGCCTTAAGGTGGAGCTGCTCCTCTATGGTCTGCCGTTCGGTGATGTCGATCCCGGTGCCAAGGACAAGAGAAACCCTGCCGTTTTCGTCGCGCAGCGCGGAGTTGGCCCACCTGATGAACCGCCGCTCGCCGTCCCTGGCCACCCAGTAGTTTTCAAATTCCGCTTCCGCGGTCACCGTCCCTTCCACGATCCCCCTGAAAACTTCCCTCACCTGATCCTTTTCTTCAATCACAAGAAGGAAGTCCCAGAAGGGCCTTCCGCGGACCTCTTCGAACGTATAACCGGTCGTCTTCTCGCACGCTTGGTTGAATATCTGTATCCTGCCTTCCGGGTCAAACCCCGCGATGAGGCCGCCCGTGGTCTGGATAACCGCATTGCTGAAATTGCGCTCTTTGCGGAGCGTTTCCGTGGCGCTGTCGAGGGCGGCGCGTATGCGGAGCGAAGTGATGGCGTGCGACAGATCGTTTGCCAATTCGGAGAGGAGTGCCATTTCGGGGTCCGAAAACGCGTTCGGCTCTTTCGAGTAGATGGTGATGGCGCCCAATGCCCTTTCCTGCGCCGGGGACATAAGCGGAAAAGCAATGGACGAGGAGTAACCGCGTTGTATCGCCTGTTCGCGCCACGGCGCAAACGCCGGGTCGGTGAGCATGTTCCTGCACGCGCTTACTTTACCGGTGCGAATCGCCGTGCCCGTGGGTCCATGGCCGCGCTCGGAATCGGCCCACGTGACGTTGAGAGATTGGAGGTATCCTTCTTCGAACCCGGCAAAGGCCGCGGGCGTCACGGTTTTTCCCTCGTTGGTATCGGCAAACCCGATCCATACCATGGAGTAGCCGCAGTCCTCGACAACGATCCGGCACACTTCCCGGAGATACTCAGGCTCGTTCCTGACATGCAACATGGCCTGGCTGCTTCTCCCGAGCGCCTTGAGCGTGCGATTAAGCTTGCGCAAATCCTCGCTTGCTTTCTGCGTTTCGTTGCGGGCCAGAATTGCGTCTTCCATGAGGTTGATCGCGGCCCTGCGTGAATCGGCGAGCGCTTTGTTTGCGGCCTGGATTTCGCTGACCCGCATTTCCAGTTCGGTATTGAGCTTGTGCAGGTTCGCAAGGGCCTGCTTGCGCTCCAGAGCATAGCGGATGACGCGCGCAATGGTTCCGCCGCTTGCAGCACCCTTGACAAGGTAGTCCTGCACGCCGCGGCGTATGGCTTCGACGCCGGCGGTTTCGTCCGCGGCCCCGGTCAAAACGACAACGGGAAGCGAAGGCGCCGCTTCCAGGATCTTCTGATAGGTTGAAACGCCCGAGCTGTCGGGCAGCGTCAGGTCGATCAAGCCCACGTCGAACGTCTGTTCGCCCAGTTTTTTCACGGCATCGGCGAGACGCTCGGCCCATGTAACGGTAAAAAGGACGCCCTGGACTTCCTTGAGGCTCTGCTGCAGGAGCCGGGCGTCGGAGGGACTGTCCTCAACGAGCAGAATTCGTATTTCCAGCGCTTGCGCCATCGGAATTTCCCTATTCCTTTGTTGGGAGCACAACCACCGACAGCCAGAAATGTTCGATGGACTGGACGCATTCGAGGAACCGGTCGAAGTTCACCGGCTTCGTCACATAACAGTTGCAATGGAGCTGGTAGGAGCGAAGGACGTCTTGCTCGGCATTTGATGTCGTGAGTACAACGACCGGAATGTTGGTGTATTTCGGGTCTTCCTTCATCTCCTTGAGGACCTCCCGTCCGTCTTTTCTGGGAAGATTGAGGTCGAGCAGGATCAGGTCGGGCCTCGGCGCTTTTTCGTACTTTCCCTGGCGCCTGAGAAACTCCATGGCCTGCACGCCGTCTTCAACGTGGTGCAGCTCGTTTGCCACCTTGGCAAGCTTGAGCGCCGATATCGTAAGCTTCGCGTCGCTCGGACTGTCTTCCACCAAAAGTATCTGGATGGGCCGGGACTGGATTGGACTCATGCTGATTCTCCTTTGTCCGGAATGGTAAAGTAAAAAGTCGATCCGTCACCGGGGACGGATTCGACCCATATCCTCCCGCCATGGCGCTCCGCGATTTTCTTGCACACGGCAAGGCCGATGCCCGTGCCTTTGTATTGCGTCCGCGTGTGGAGGCGTTGGAAGATTAAAAATATTCTATCGAAGTACTGCGGATCAATGCCGATTCCGTTGTCGCGCACGTAAATTTCCCATGCGTGTTCCTTGCGCTGCGCGCCGACATGTATTTCGGGGCTGAGCGGTCCGTGGAACTTCACGGCGTTGGCGACCAGGTTCTGCAGAAGTTGGGTCATCTGCACACGGTCCACCGTCACAACGGGCAGCGTATCGCTCGTGACGACGGCGCGGCTTTCCTCGATGAGCCTTCTCAGGTTTGCAAGCGCCCCGTCAAGAGCGTCCTTGATGTTGACCGACGAGAATTCGCCGCCCCGGGTGCCCACGCGCGAAAAGGTAAGCAGGCCCTCAATCAGGCTCTGCATCCGTTCCGCGCCGTCCACCGAGAAATCTATATATTCACGGGCCTGGTCATCCAGTTTGTCGGAGTACTGGTTCTTGAGGAGCCCCATGAAACCGCCCACGGCCCGCAGCGGTTCCTGCAGGTCGTGCGATGCGACGTAGGCGAACTGTTCGAGATCTTTATTGGAGCGCGCGAGGTCTTCGGCGGAACGGCGCAGGTTTTCTTCCGCCAGCTCGACGGCGCGGCGTGCCTCCATCGCATCTTTGAGCAGGTTCAGCGCTGCCCTGCGCGAGCTGCGCAGGTCCTGGTTGGCGGCCTGAAGTTCGGCGGTTCGCGCGGCGACAATATCTTCAAGGTGCTTCCGGTGTACCGCCAGTTCCTCCTCGATTCGTTTGCGCGCGGTCACATCGCGCGCCGCGGCAAAAACCCCCAGCACCTTGCCGCCTTCGTCTTTGTAAACCGAGGCGTTATACAGGACGTCCATGAGCGAGCCGTTTTTGTGGCGGATGGTAAGGGGATAATCGGTGACCGAGCCCCGCTCGAAGACCCGCCGGTAGCCGAGGTCCGCCTTTTGTGGTTCCGTAAAGTAACCGGAGAAATCCGTGCCGACCAGACTCTCTCTGGGTACGCCAGTTGCCTGCACGGTGGCCTCGTTGACATCAGTGATCTTCCCTTCGGCCGAGATCGTGACCAGAGGATCCAGAGACACCTCGATGAGGGTCCGAGAATACCATGCGGCCTGTTTCTGCGTCTTTGCGTCAAGGAGCGCAGCGTCCGCCCTTCTTCGCACGGTGACGTCCATGGAAAGGATGAAAACGCCCTCCGGGACCGGCTGGATGGTGAGATCGAACCAGCCGATGTTCCCATCGGGAAAGGTAAACTCGTTCTCAAAAGTTTCGGCTTTCCCTTCTTCCAAGCAGCGCCTGATCACCTCGAAAACATGTCTGGATTCGATGCCGGGCCACATGTCCATGTACCGCTTGCCGATAAGCTCCGCCCTGGGCCTGCGGTTTTGACGCTCTGCGGCGTCGTTGATATATACGTATCGCCACTGTCGGTCGAGGATCTGGCAGCCTTCCAGCATGTTGTCCATGGAGCTGCGGAAGCGCTCCTCGCTTTCCCGCAGCGCAGCTTCGGTCCGTTTGCTTTCGCTGATATCGTTGAAAACGATTGCGACGTGGCGCTCTTCCGGCCTGCCGATGCGATAGGCATACACTTCGAACCACCGGTTCAATGCTTTGGCTTCATTGACAAAACGCGCCGGCTCGCCCGTGAGCGCGACGTTCCCGTACATCTCGAACCAATATGCCTCATGGGACGGGGCAAGCTCGCGCATCAGTTTTCCTTCGGCTTCGTGCATCCCGGTTTGCTTTTCGAAGGCCGCGTTGATTTCAAGGAAACGGTAATCGGCGGGCCTGCCCTTGTTGTCGAAAATCATCTCGATGATGCAGAACCCTTCTTCCATAGTGCTGAATAAATTGTGATACCGTTCCTCGCTGATGCGCAGCGCTTCTTCCGTCTTTTTGCGCTCGGTAATATCGGTGTGCATCGCCAGGTTGCCTGCGTGATGTCCCGCATCATCGAACAATGGCGAGACGCTGCAAAGGGTCCACAATGCCGTCCCGTCCTTGCGCCGGAACTTGAACTCCCGGCCGGTGACCTCGCCTTTGTCCAGTTCCTGTCTTGTCTTCAAAACAAGCGTCTTCTGCTCCTGGTCCATAAAGTCGGTCCCGACTTTTCCCACGACCTCCTCTTTAGGGTAGCCGAGCATGTCCGCCATCTTCTGGTTGACAAAAGCCATTTTCCCGTCGGTCGCCCCTATGATGATGCCTTCGCCCGACGTCTCGACGATGCGGCGGTATTTTTCCTCCGATACCCGCAACGCCTCATCGCCGCGTGAGAGCTCAATGATATCAACCGCTTCCAGAACTAGCAGGTCAAGCATATGCAGGTCGCGCTCATCCGGCCTATGGGGGACACGCCAGTGTGTGGACAGCATTCCAACAAGAGTTCCCGAATGACCGACCAAGGGAGTGGATTGAACGGCCCGCACGCCCGCGTCGAGCTGAACCTTGAGGGAGGGGGTTCCGACGAAAATGTCGCTTTGCGCAATGTCTTCGACAATCGAGCGCCTGGCGTTTTTCATCGCCGTGCCGCAATTTCCCTGGCCTTCGGCGACCGTATTCCAGAAATTCAGAAATGGTTCTTCGAATCCGCGATATGCGGCAATTCTGAGGCAACCCGACTGTTGATCGAGAAGCTGGATGTTGCCCATGTCGGCATGGGTTATGGCAATCGCGGCGTCCACGATCTCTCCGAGGACGTCGCCAAGCTCCCCGGCGCTCACGAAGCGTGCACCGATCTTCTGCAAGTGCGATGTGGCAGCCAATTCGGTTGCAAGCGCCTCCTCGACTTTTTTGCGTTCGGTGATATCGGTGTACATGGCGAGATTGCCGGTATGTTTGCCCGTATGGTCCGTAATCGGCGCGTAGCTGCCGATTACCCAGAGCCGGGAGCCGTCTTTCCGAATGAAGCAAACTTCAATTTGAATGCTGTTCTTCTTTGTAAGCTCTGTACGGGCGGCAATCACTTTTTCCCTCTGGTCGTCGGGCATGAAATCCAGGCCTATCTTCCCGACCAATTCGTCGATGGAATAGCCGAGCATGTCCGAAATCTTCTTGTTTGCAAACGTTATTCTTCCATCCAGCCCGCCCATCATGATGCCTTCGTTTGCCGTATCGATAAGGCGGCGGTATTTCTCCTCGCTTTCCCGCAACGAGTCTTCCGCCTGTTTGCGCAGGGCGAATTCTCCCGGGACCTGCCATACGCCGGTCTTTCGCGCCGATGCCAGCGCCGCGATACACATGTAAACCACCCCAAAAACCTGCGTTGACCGCGTGACCCACTGCAGAGGCGAGTCCCGAACGGCAATTACCATTGATCCGGCAAGACCGGTTGCCAGCAAGGCCAGGCCAAGCGCATACCAAAAGAGGAACGGCGACGGTGAACGGCGGTGCATCCGCCAAAGGAGGCCGGCCGTGAGGAGATAAAGCGCCACTGCCGCGCTCACCGCCAGGCTGCGCAGCAAGGTCCCGCCCTGTCCGTCGATAAAGAAGACCGGCATCCTATTTGTCAATGCGCCCCAGATAACCAGCCCCATCAACCCAATGCCGCCCAGATACGCAGACGTCAGCCACGCGGCCGTACGCATGAGGGGGACCTTGCGCCGGGAGGCAATGGCTACGCCGATACATTGGCACAGGGCCGACAGCAAGACGGACGTATTGTAGACTGCGAAGCCCTGGTTTAGACCCTGCCCCGGTACGAGCGGCATGATGATCGCCCCGATCTGCGACATCAGTACTCC
>DATFYJ010000058.1:0-5450 GCA_035315105.1 Chitinivibrionales bacterium | reverse complement strand
TTTTTCTGAGCAGTTTGACCGCTTGCCGCACCAGGGGCTTATCATCAACCTTTTCTTTGCATCGCCGAAATCCTCATGAACACCTCTATCAACCCCGACGATCCCCGGCAGGAAAAGCAACCGTCATTCGACAAGACGTTTATCGAAGGGCCGGACGCTAAAACCGGGTCTCACGGCTTTGATGCAAATGCCCGTCTCGACGCCACGCAGGTGGGCGCGACAAACCCCTATGTCAAGCAAACAACCACACAGATATATTCACCCGACAACCTTCCTTCCGGCAACGAGCCGCTGCCACTCGGTTCCGGCACCATTGTGGGCCTGCTCGGCGCGGGCGGCATGGCGCGGGTGTACAAGATCTGGAACGACAAGCTGGAGGTGTTCCGGGCCGTCAAGATCCTCATTCCCACGCAGCAGGGCGATCTGAGGAACCGTTTCGAGACCGAAGCGAAGATCACCGCAAAGCTTCGGCACCCCAACATCGTGGAAATTTACAGCGTGGGAGACTGGAAAGGCCTCCCCTTTCTCGAAATGGAACTCATCGACGGCGTGTCGCTCGAAGCAATGATCGGCAGTTCCGGCAAGCTCCCGCCGCAGGTGTGCTCGTCAATCGCCATCTTCGTGGCGCGGGCCCTGTCGTATGCGCACAACCAGGATTTTCTCCTGTACGGCAAGACGTATCACGGCATCATTCACCGCGACCTCAAGCCCGCCAACATCATGATCGCAAAACACGGCGATCTCCGCCTCATGGACTTCGGCATCGCGCGGCCCACCGAGGCCAGCCTCCACACGGTGGACGGCAACATCGTGGGCACCATGCAGTACCTTTCGCCCGAGCAGATGGACGGCGTGGACATCGACGGCCGGGCCGACGTCTACGCGTTCGGCGCCATCCTGTACGAAATGCTCACCGGCACCAAGACGTTTCCGCAGGACACCATCACGAACCTGATGAAAAAGAAGATCATGAACGAGTACAGGAAATTCGACGAATTCGATTTTTCGGTCCCTCCCGTGCTCGCGAAGATCTCTCAGAAATGCCTGCAGCTTGAAAAGGAAAACCGGTACGCCAATGCGGAGGCGCTGCTTGACGAACTGGAAGAGGCGCACCGTTCGCTCACCCCCGATTCGCCCGAAGCGGTGCTCAAGGCGTATATTGCCAATCCGTCAAGCATCTTGAACGCGGTGAAGTCCGGCAGGCCAGCGTGGCTCTCCCTCAAGATCGTTCTGCCCGCCGCAGGAGTCCTTGTGGTTGCCGCGCTCGCAGCGGTGTTCCTTGTCACGGGGCCAAAGCCCGCGCAGCAGGAGCAGAAGCCTGCGGCGCCGTCTCAACCGCAGCAGGCCGTGCCCCCGCCGGCGGCTCTTCCGCAGAACGCGCCTGTCCAGCAGCTCCAGCCGCTTTCCCCTCAGTCAACACAGCAGCCTGCGGCCCCGCCACCCCAGGCCACACCGGCGCCGTCGAAACCGGAACGGCACGCGGCGTCCTCTGCGCGCGCGCCCCAGCGCGGCCGCGAGACCGCGCGCGAACAGCCTCATGAAAAGGGAACGGCCCAGGCCGTTTCCCCTCTGGAAAGCCTGAAGAAGAAATATCATTCGGACGATCCGCTTGCCATCGGTCAATCGGCGCTTGCACAGAGCGCGTATGACGACGTTGCGGCCGCGCTCGAGAACGTCCCGGTCTCCTCCCCCCAGCATCCCAAGGCGCTTCTTCTGCAGGCCGACGCTCTTATCCAGTCCGACAAGCTCCGGGGCGCCAAGGAAATGCTCCTCAACAACCGCATCGACGACGCCGAATACTTCATGCTCTGCGGCGAGATGTACCAGCGCATGGGCCGCAACAAGGACGCACTCGACAACCTCCAGACCGCGCTCACCAAGCCCAGCAACTACCGCAACGTCCGCGACGTGCGCAACGACGCGCTCTATTACACGGCAGTCGCGTACGGCGAACTTTACAAAGACGATCCCTCTGCAGACAACCGCGGGTTGGCGCTGCAGTCGTGGCGCGTGGTGAAGAACATGTATGCGTCGGGAACGGGCAATCCAAGGTACAAGAGGGCAGTGACGGAGCTGGCGAATATCAAATAGCTGGACAAAAAATAGAATCAAGATACGGAAGAATGTGTTCTTGACTTTTTAAAGGCCCCTCAGGAAATCAAGCCATCCTTCGACAGATACTCACGCACATACTCCCCCACCGACTCTTCCAGCGGCCTGCATTCAACCGTGCACCCGGCCCTTCTGAGCTTGGTGAGATCGGCCTGCGTGAAATACTGATACTTCTCCCGGATGGATTGGGGCATGGGTATGTATTTGATGTCAGGCTTTTTGCCGAGCGCGGCGAACATCGCGTTTGCCACATCGTTCCACGATCGCGCAACGCCGGTTCCGATGTTGTAAATGCCATTCACGTCCCGGCGTTCCATGAAGAAGAGCGTCATTGCCACCGCGTCCATTACATACACGAAATCCCGTTTCTGCTCGCCGTGTCGGCAGCCGGGCCGGTATGACCTGAACAGGGAAATCGCGCCTTCGTCGCGCATGCGCGGGAATGCCTTGTTGATCACGCTCCGCATATCGCCCTTGTGGTTCTCGTTCGGACCAAAGACGTTGAAATATTTGAGACCTGCAATTTCCTTAAGCCACCCGCGGCGGGCTGCGTGCAGGTCGAACAGGTGTTTGGAATAGCCGTACATGTTGAGCGGCCGAAGCGTCGGCAAGCGGCCCTCGTCGTCGGCATATCCCTGCTCGCCGTTTCCGTACGTGGCTGCGCTTGACGCGTAGACAAGCCGCGTCTTCCTGTGCTTTTCCCGCCACTCGCCTATCCTCACCGAGTACCGGTAGTTGTTCTCCATAAGATAGGCGGCGTCGGTCTCGGTGGTCGAGGAGCAGGCGCCCAGGTGGAAAAGAACGTCGATGGAATCGCCGAAGTCGCCCCGTTCGAGCCGCGTAATGAAATCGCCTCTGTCAAGATAGTCCGAAAAGGAAAGCGGCACCAGGTTCTTCCATTTCTCCGACGCGCCGAGGTGGTCGACGATAAGAATGTCGGACACGCCCTTCTGGTTGAGCCGCCAGGCCAGCACGCTGCCGATGAATCCCGCTCCGCCGGTGATGACGATCACGATGAGCCCTCCATGGTATTTTAATTCTTTGGCAGAGAAAAAACGCGCTTTAATCGATCATGGTGTCGGGGGGCAGGATGAAATCGATCGGATTGACTTTGGTCGTCAGCTTGTGGACTTCGTAATGAAGGTGAGGGCCGGTACTTCTTCCGCTGTTCCCCATATAGCCTATAATCTCACCGCGTTTCACCGCCTGTCCCTCGATGACCGCGGCCTTCTTGAGATGTCCGTACATGGTCTTGAAGCCGCTTGAGGGATGCGATATCTCGACGAGATTCCCGAAGTAGTCCTTGTAGCCGGCGAATGAAACTACCCCGTCTGCAGTGCAACGCACCGGCGTGCCGATCTGGTTGGAAATGTCTATTCCCTCGTGGAACACACTTTGTCCCGTAAAGGGATGTATCCTGTACCCGAAACCGGACGAGATGCGGCCCCACACCGGGGAGACGGCGGGGCGCTGCGACCAGACGGTGATCTGTCTTTCAACCTGCGAGGCCATGGCGCCGAATGTGGTGTCCTCGAGCTTTACCTGGCGCAACAGGGCAAGGATGTCCTCTTTCACCGTATCGGTCTTCATGAGCACCGGATCTCCAAGGGCGGCAAGAATGATTTCGCTGTTGCTGGGTCTTCCGCCCACGCCCGCCTTCCGGAAGTCATCGCTCACCGAATCCAGCCCGAATTTCACACGCGCCCTGTTTTCAAACAAGACAAGACTGTCGAGAGCCGAGACCTTTTCCCTGGAATACTTTGCAATGACATCGACCTTTTCCTTGAGAATGACGTTTTCCTTGAGGCTGAAATACATCTTGAGCTTTGCGAGCCCGTAGGACGATACGAAGTAAACGCTCCGCCCGAATCCGAGCATCCCCAGTACCGCGATCAATGAAACGAAAAATATCAAAAGCCGGGTAATGGGCACATGCCTTACCCTGCCGGATGAACCGGTTGAATAGAAAAGAAGCGACCAAGCCGGTTTCTTCATATCGTCCTTCTTAAAGGGGTGTTTCCATTATAGTAAGAAATCCCCGACAAGTCAACCATATTATTACTAAAAATGACGGAAAATGTAATTTATTAAAATACCATTTTGGCCATGTCCACAATAACAGATTTATCCTTTTTTTTCGATCAGCCCTTCCGTGCTTCCTTAACCAGCTTCACAATCGTTTCCATGCAGGAATCCTTCGGAATCTTCTCAAGTGATTTCTCCCCTCGGCGCTTGAACTCAACTATGCCCTCCGAAAGTCCCCTGAGTCCCACGGTGACCCGGAACGGAAAGCCGATGAGATCCGCGTCCTTGAATTTCACGCCGGGCCGCTCCGGCCTGTCGTCGAGAAGAACGTCGATGCCGTTTTGTTCAAGCGAATCGTGAATGTTCTTCGCAACTGCGCAGGTCTCGGGATTGGCGGCATCGAGGCAGAGAACGGCCACCGTGTAGGGAGCGATGGCGGCAGGCCAGATGATGCCGTTTTCGTCGTGGTGCTGTTCGATCGCAGCCGCCGCGGTGCGGCCCACGCCGATCCCGTAGCATCCCATGGTCATGAGCCGCGCGCTGTCCTTTTCGTCAAGATACGTGAGCGACATCGGCTTCGAATACTTCTCGCCGAGCTTGAACACCTGCCCCACCTCGATGCCCTTGCGCATTTTGAGCCTGCCTGCGCTGCAGCGCGGACACACGTCCCCCTCGATTGCAACGGACACGTCTTCGAACCTGGTGAAACTCAGATCGCGTGAGGGGTATATGTTTGTCAAGTGGAATCCGTCCCTGTTCGCGCCGCACACGCTTGCGCTCATGGCGCGCACCGACAGGTCGGCAATGACTTCCCTGACCGCCCCTTCGGGCAGATTGCGCGGCCCCAGATATCCCACGGCAAGCTTCAGCTTCTCCTTCACGACTTCGTCGGCCGGGATCGCAACCGATTCCGCGCCGAGCGCGGCGCGCAGCTTCACCTCGTTCACGGCCAGGTCCCCGCGCAGGCAAACGGCCACAAAGTGCTTTGAATCCACTTCGTAAACGAGCATCTTCACGGTTTCGCGGCCGTCAATCTTCAGAAACGAGGCGACGTCCTCGATGCTTGTCTTCCCCGGCGTGGCGACTTCAACGGGCGCAGGGGCGTCCGCCGGAACGCTAGCGGCCTCGGGCGGGCGCGCCGACGCCTTTTCGACGTTTGCGGCGTAGTCGCACGAATCGCAGAACGCGATGGTGTCCTCCCCGGAATCGGCGAGTACATGGAATTCGTGCGTCACACTGCCGCCGATGTTGCCCGAATCGGCCTCCACCGCCCTGAACTCCAGGCCGCAGCGGCTGAATATCGCCGTGTAGGC
>DATFYJ010000057.1:0-6237 GCA_035315105.1 Chitinivibrionales bacterium | reverse complement strand
CGCGGCCCACATCAACGGCAAGCTCGGAATTCTCCGGGTTGAGGATGGAGATCATGCCGCGCTTCATGCCCGCATGCGTTTCCAGTATATCAAGCACGCCCTCCATGATCTTCTCGATGCCGCCGCCGGAGCTTAGGAGCTGGGCGATGCGGTACAGCGTGGCGAGGCCGTTGAAGCTGAGATGGGAGCCTATTTCGTTCGGGTTGGTCATGACGTTTTTCCGCAAAGACGCGGCAGGATTGCCTGGTCCGGTGAGCACACAAAATAAATGAAAAATCCTTCGAATGACTGGGAAAAATACAAAAATGTATCGGAAGTTAACTCGGCGGCAACAAAAGCGCGGGCGACAGGGCCGGTCAGCCCACGTACTTGTTTTCGCCGCGGACTATGACGTCGAGGAATTTTTCCGGGTCCTCGGTCTCGATCAGGCTGTTGCGGATTTCCTCGTAGGACATGATCCTTGACAGCGAGGAAAGGAGCTGGGTATACTGGGCGGAGGCGTGAGCAGGAGAGAGCATCATGAAAACGAGGTGCACCGGCTGTTCGTCGATCGCGTTGAAATCGATTCCTTTTACCGTCCGTCCCGCTATCATGAAGACGCGATCAATTCCTTCGATGCGGGCATGCGGAATAGCGATGCCGTAGCCGATGCCCGTGGACACTTCCGCCTCCCGGTCAAGGATCTTCCGGACGATGAGGTCCTGATCCTTGATATCGTACAGCGATGCGAGGTACCTGGCCATCTGGGTGAGCAGCGTGGTCTTGTCCGGGGAATCCAGGTTGGTGATGATGCCGTTTTTCTGCAAAAGGTCCTGGATTTTCACGACAAATCCCCGGTTATGTCCGCCTGTTTTGATTTGCGGGCTTGCGTTCTCTTTTCGACAATGATGAGGATCCGTCCCGTGGCGTAAACGGCGAGGCCTCCCAGCGCGCAGAAGTATGTCACCTGCCGGAGCTGATGCGTCATGAAATGTGCGGCGTTGCCAATCCCGAAAAACGCCGCGCACAGCGCCACCACCGAGAACCCCGCCATCATCACCGGAAATCCATGTAGGTGCAGGTGTCCCATTGCTGGCCGGATCATAGACATCGCCTTTTGGAATCGAAAGGGTTACAACGCGATTGCGGAAGAAGGATTCAACGGGATGGTCTGCGACGCATGCGCCGGAGTCCCGGCCGGCCGTGCTGTTTGAATACTGCTTTTGCTCATGTCAGGTCCCCCTGCGGAAACGGGAGATGCGTTTGAGGCAGCAATAATATATATGATTGCAGCGCACTTCACTATGTTCCGCCAATGCCCGGAGGCCGTATCAGCTGCGACCATTCTTCTTGAGAAACCTCCCGTAGGCTCCCGAACGTCTTCATTGCCTGATCGGGCTTTGACACCCTTACCCGCACCTCGAGCCCGTCCTTTTCGAAGAACCGGTCCGGCATAAAATGTATCGATGAAGGATCGGGATTGATCTTCTGGGCAAGCGCGTTCCATTGCTTGAGCGCGGCATCGAACCGGGGATAGCGCAGGGAATGCAGGAATGCCCGGATCTTCTGGATCTTCTGCGGACCATTCAATGTGGTGTTGCATTTTATTGCTGAAAGTTCCTGGAACGCAAGAATATCGCGGACCTCAATTCCTCGCGTGGATGCAGTTTCGGGAAGCCACTCGAGAAACTCCCGCTCGATCTGAAGGGAAAGCTTCAAGCCATCGAAAAATATCAGATAGGCAGACCGGTCTCGTTCGTCAAGCAGATTGAAGTCGGCGGCGTTCCTGACGTGGATCCGTCCTCGGGAGGCCGCGGCGACGACATCATCTTGACATGAGACGATGTTTGGAAAATCGTGCAAATCATTATCGTCAAGACCGAGCAGACGCTTGGCGCCGTCGCCGAACCCGCGGTCGACCAGCCATTTGTAAAAGAGGACCTTTTCGCCGATGTCAAGAATCCTGCCGCGATTGAGCATGATCCGGAGCAGACCGGCCCGTGTTGCGGACATTGGCGCTTGGACAACGCCGCAGGCACAGGCGGGACGTTTCAATGCGCTTAGGGTGAGGTATCGTTTGCAACCGTCAAGTATCAGATACCCGCCGTGTTCTTCCGCGACGACCAGCGGAACAAGGAGTGCGGTTTCCGGTAGGGGCCCGGAGCTTTCTGCGAACAGGCCGCTCGGCACCATGAGTCTGTCAAGCTGCACCTGCGTGTACCGCATGGCCGCTGCAATGCGCGGGAGGTCAGCCTCCAGGCGCGAAAGTTCCTGCGATGCGGGAGTACCGTTCGTAGTCCTCACCGTTTCCTCTCTTTTTGCAACCGTTCGCCATGATGCGCGCCTTCTTCACGAGGGTTGTTCGCGCACGGCCCGCCTGGGCGGCTGAAAGCTTTCCGGATGCGAGAATGTCCTCTATGCTCCGGATGCGGAACCTGTCAAGCGCCGGCACCGTTGCCGAAAGCTGGTCGCTGTGTCCGCCGTAGCGGGTGAGCAGGTATTCGTCAACCAGTCCAACCGGATGTTCACAGGTGATCCTGAGCCACAGGTCGTAGTCTTCACAGGCGCGAAACGACTCGTTGAACCCGCCTGTGGTGAAAAACAGCGCCTTGTCCATCACCACCGACGACGGCGTCACCATGCACCGGGCAAGGCTGTCTTCAAAAATATATCCATGCCTCTTCTCATGCGACGCCGGGGGATTGACCCGCCCGCCGCGCCTCACCCAGATCTCCCTGGTCTGGAAAATCCGGTACGACGGATTCCTCTCATGCCACAGCATCTGCCGTTCCAGTTTCGGGGCGTGCCACTCGTCGTCGGAATCCAGAAAAGCAAGCCACGCACCCGCGGCTGCAGTTGCACCGACGTTTCTGGCCGCCGATACCCCTTTGTGAAGCGGCAGGCGGACATACTTTACGCGCGGCAGAAGTCCCCGCGTCCTCAGAACATCCTCGGTTCCGTCGGTTGACGCGTCGTCGACCACAATGCATTCCCAGTCGCGCATGGTCTGGCAGAGCACCGAGCCTATGGCGCGCTCAAGCAGCGCGGCGCGGTTGTACGTCGGGATGATAACCGACACAAGGGGCATAAGGCGGCGTTCCTTCACTCGTGCCGGCAATGATGGTATCGCGCACCGGCAAAAAAAATCCACATGGTGGAACAGCCCGCCATGTGGAACGATATTGACACATCCCTTGGAAAGAAGCTTATCTCCTCTTCTTTCCCTTTCCGGACGTGCTGATGATGCGGTATGTCTGCGAAACAGACAGTTCGAACTTCTTGGCGATGTCGGTGCCGGTCTTTCCGCCTTTGTACATGCCGAGGATCTTCTTGTTTCTGTCCGCATTCTTCGCGATGAGCGAATCGATGCCGAACTTGTTGCGCAGCTGATGGATCGCTTGACGGGTGACGCCGACCTTGTCGCCGATTGCCTGGTCGGTCCCGAGTTTCTTCTGAAGGGCGATAAGCTGCTGCTTGCTGAGTCTTGCCATGGTACAACCTCTCCTTTCTTAGGGTGGATTGATTAAATATACTATTGGTACAACGCAAGGCAAACTGTTTTGGACAATTTTACGGGTCTTCTCCCCTTTGGGAAGTGTTTACAAAAAAGCATCCGGCCGCCCGGCTACCGCGCGCCGATGGCAACGACCGTGTCGTGGTCGAAGCACACGTACTGGCCGCCGTACACCCATTGCAGCGGACACTGCCGCCGCGCCGTGTCGGCGTTCACCGAATGCGGCGGGCCCCAGCTCACGGTCACCTGCTCTTTGGTCATGCCGCTTACGATTGTATGGCGGTTGACGGCGCTCCACGTGAGGCTGTCCCATTTGTACAGTTCCGCCGGGTTCGATTCGAAGATCTCGTCGTTCCAGGGCGCCTGGGGCAGGATCTTGTCGGACATCGTGTTTGTCCAGCTCACGGCGACGGGGATGAATCCCTTTTCCTTCGCCGCCGTCTCCACATAAAGCCACAACGGCTTGGGCGGGAGCGGCGTGAGGCCCCAGACCACCGCGGTCACCTTGAGCCTGTCCTGGATCTTCACCGCGATCTTCCCATAGGAACCCGCGGCCGAGTCCCATGTATTGATGAACCCGCGGCGCGAGTACACGGTCGCGCCCGGCCATCTTTTTGCGGCGCTGTCGAGGTCGCTTTCGCAGGCAAGGCCTTCAATGGCGCCCTTGTGTGTTTTTGCAAACACCGTGCGGCCTGTTTTCGCATGGGTAAAGGAAACGAGAAACTCGCCGCCGGCGGGCTCCACCGAGGCGGCAACAAGGGTCGTGCCGGCGAACTTGTCGAAGCGGACATGGCGCTTGGCGGTTTCGAGAGACGTGTCGAGTGGGCCGGAGGCTGCAGCCAGGTTCTTCGACAGGTACAACTCGTACCCAAACTGGCGGAACATCTTCTGCTTGGACAGCACGTGGAATTTCCTGCCTGTCCATTGCGCCGCAGGAACAAAGAGCGCCGAGTCGCGCGTGTGCCGCACGGAGGCCGCAGCGGCCGGGGCTGCGCTCCGCGACGCCATTGTGTCGCGCTCAATGCGGCCGGGGTTCTTTGCATGCGCGAGCACGCCCGCAAAGATGCATGCGGCCGCGGTCCCGGCGAAGAGAAGGCTGCTGTTTCTGGCAAATGGTTTCATGGGAGATGCGCCTGCGTCTTTACCGGCGGCAATATCCTGCGGTACAGGGGCCGGATTCCCCGTTTGCAAGGCAGGCGATGTGATAAATTAACAATTGCGCACGGCGGGTGAAACAGATATTACATTTTTGTTGGAAGTTTGTATCAAGCCCTTTTCGCAAGCCGCGCTGCAAGACGGCGAAGGTTTACTACGTTAAGGGCGTGCAACGCCGCGGCGGCCGCCGCGAGCGCGGGAATGCCGGCGCCGGCCGCGAGAAGGAGATTCGAAACCACCGAGTGGCCGCCGATGTGCGGCGCGAGGACCGTCTTGACGCCAAGGCAGAGCGCCGCCGCCCCGGCCGCGATTGCAACGACCTTGCCGAGGCAGAGAAGCGTTTCCGAAAACGCCGCGAAAAAGGAGTGCCGTTTCTCCCATGTCCAGTACAGGATGAAAAACTGCACGGTCATGGCGGCCGACGACGCGAGCGCAATGCCCATGGCGCCGAGCGCGGCGCTTAGCCCCAGGTAACAGGGGATGCTTGCCAGGGCCACCGCAGAATTCACCACCATGGGGAATATCATCTTCTGCTCGGCATAATAGCTCCTCATGACGATGGTGCTTGCGGCGAACGGAAACGCGCCGACAAGGTACACGGCAAGCACCGGCGCGGTGGCCGCGGTGGAGGCGGCGTCGAACCTGCCGTGCTGGTACAAGACGGCGATCACCTGGGAGGAGAGCGGGATGAGCGCGCCGCAGCAGGGAATGAGGAATGCGGAAATCTTGCGGATGAGGGAGTTGAGAATATCGTTCATTTCCCCGAAATTCTTTTCGGCGGCAAGCCTTGACAGGAACGGATAGGACGCCACGCCGGCGGCCTGGCCGAACACGCCCACGAAAATCATCATGGTGCGGAGGGAATAGTTGATGCTTGCGAGCGCGCCGCCCTTGAGGAACGACCCGAAATACCGGAAGAAGATCTCGTTTGAAAAGGTCATGCCCAGGCCCAGAATAAGCGGCAAGGTGAGCAGTACGTACCGCGAGAGGTCCTTGTCCTTGACATCAACGACAAACCGGTACCGCATGCCAACGCCGAGCGCGCCGGGCAGCTGCAGCGCGATGTTCCCCACGATCGAGCCGGCCAGAACGCCCCACGCAAATCCTTCGACGCCGACAATCGGATACAGCACGATCCCGCCGAGAATGATGCCGCCGTTGTAGCAGAGCGGCAGCATGGCGGGCAAAAAGAAGCGGTTGTTTGCGTACTGGACCGCGAGGAGAAACGCGCCCCAGTAGAAAAGGAGCTGGGCGGGCATGATGATGCGCGTGAGACGCACCGTGAGCTCGGTGGGCACGCCTTGGCCCATGAGGCCGACGATCTGTTTTGTAAATATCATGGAAAGGGCGACGAGCACCGAAAGCGCGATAGTGCCGGTGGTGAGTAGGTTGGAGAACACCCGCCACGATTTTTCACGCTCGCCGCTCAGCAGGTATTTCTGAAAAATGGGGATAAACGTGATAGAAAGAAAGCCGCCAGCCAGGAAATGGTTGAGGATCTCGGGGATGATGAAGGACGCCACATAGGCGTTCATCTCGGTGGAGGTCCCGCAGTACCCGGACAGCACCTGTTCGCGCACCAGCCCCAT
>DATFYJ010000056.1:0-4013 GCA_035315105.1 Chitinivibrionales bacterium | reverse complement strand
ATTGAAAGGCCGAACCCTTCAAGCGTCTTCACGAGTTCGGACGGTCCGCTGTACGAATGAACAATGCCACCCTGGAAAACGCCGCCCGCCTGCCCAAGCAACTCGACGAGGCGGCCGAAAGCCCGCACACAGTGAATGGTGACCGGCCTGGCGAATTCGGCCGCAATGGCGAGCTGCCGCAGGAGCACCGCCTCCTGGCCGGCGAACGTTGATTTGTCAAGCGCGTGGTCGATGCCAATTTCGCCGACGCATGCGGCCGGGTTTTCCCTGAGCAGGGCGACAAGCGTATTGTCCCAGGAATCGGTCCGCTCGGCAACGTACCACGGGTGAAGACCGAACGAGGGGATTACCCGCGGATCAGTTGCCGAAAGTTCCTTTACAGATTGCCAGTCCCGCTCGGAACTCCCGCAGCATGACACCGCCGCCACACCCGCGTTTTTCGCCCGTGTACAAACGCCGGTGATGTCGGGCAGGAGACGTTCGTCCTGGAGGTGACAATGAGAATCGAAATACAACATGCCGGCAGACTGGTCCACGCCCCGTCCCTTTCGCGCGCTACTCTATGTCAAGCACATGCCTGAGCCACGCCTGCGCGATAAGGCCGTGGCCGGCATTGGTCGGATGCACGCCGTCTTCGGCCAAGTACCCCACAGGAGCCTTGGCGGCGGCAGAGGCGAAGATATCGTCGAGAGGAACGAGCACGGCGCCGAATTCGCGGGCAAGCCCCCTCACCGCTGCGATCTTCGGATCAAGGTCTTGGCGCCAGGCGCCGGTCACGAGCCCGCACGGCAGCGCGAACGGCTCGCAGAGCACCAGCGCGGCCGAGGTTTCGTGACGCGTGGCCTCGAGAATCCGGCGAAAAATCGCTTCGAATTCCGCGGCGGAGGTCTCCTCGCCGCTGTCGAACTTCCGCCACGTGTCGTTGACGCCCGCGAGTATCGAAACGATGGTCGGCCGCAGGAGCACCGCGTCCCGCCCCCATCTCGCGGCCAGGTCTTTGATTCTGTCGCCGGAAATTCCTTTATTGAAAAAAGAGAGACCGAGGTGCGGGAACTTTGCAGACAGCCTCGACGACACCAGCAGCGGATACCCGCGGCCCATGGGACCTACCTGGCCCGCGCGCCTACCGCAGTCGGTGATGCTGTCGCCGATGAAAAGGATGGAATCTCCCCGCGAAAGGGCAAGGGCCATCGCGGCCTCCTCTTTACAGATGCAAATAGGTCAGCGGGGGCATATCTTTCTGACGCAATCGCCGAATTCGTCGAGGGAGAAGGGCTTGGTGAGGACGGGAATGCCCGCCGTGGCCGGTCCGCGCTTGACCTGGCCGGGGGCGTCTTCGAGGATCACCGTCTTGCCGCTGACGGCCTTGAATTCTTCCCGGATTATGGCAGGAGCCGACTTTCCCTGCGGGTCGGCAAGACCCGAGGCCACGATGATCAGGTCGTAGGGCCGTTTTGCCGCCCCGAGCTTATCGCGGAGCCCGTCGGCATCGAGCACCCGTTCCACCAAAACGTCCCTGAAATTGATGATGAGAATGTCGTTCACCAGTTCCTGGACATCGAGATTATCATCCGCGACAAGTACTCTCACCGGCATCGGGCTGTCTCCGTAGAATGTCTTCCCTCACAGGATTTTAAAAAATACATTCTTAACCATAACGCACCAACAAATAGCGGCTGTTGAAGATCGGCGCACCCCCGCACGTTCCGGAAAAATGAAATGCGGCCCGCAATCTATTGCGCGCCGCATGTTTCCATCAGCGAAACTGGTGTTCGCTCACTTTATCTTCTTCTGTGCCCCCGCAGGAGTCGCGCCGGACGGCGCCGCCGCCATTTTCGGCTGGATCGACAGCAGCTCCACTTCGAAAAGAAGCGTCTTGTTCGGGGGTATCTGCTGGCCCATGCCGCGCTCGCCGTAGCCGAGGTTCCCGGGCACGAACAGCTTCGCCTTGGTGCCCACCTGCATGAGCTGCAGCGCCTCGGTCCATCCGGGGATGACGCCGGTCACCGGGAAGGTGGCGGGCTGGCCGCGGGTGTACGAATTATCGAATTCTTTTCCGTCAATAAACATGCCGCGATAGTTCACCGATACAACATCGGTCGAGACGGGCTTGGGACCCGTGCCCTGCTTGAGAATGGTGTACTGCAGGCCGGACGCGGTGGTGACGACACCCTTTTCGTTCTTGTTCTTCGCAAGGAATTCCGAGCCTTCCTTGCCGTTCTTTTCGCTCAGCGCCTTCATCTCGGCCATCTGTTTCTCCTGCATCGTCTTGGAGAACTCCTGCTGGAGTGCCATCACCTGCTCCGACGTCAGGAGCGGTTTCGAGCCCGACAGGGTGTCGGTGATTCCCTGGATCAGCGCGGCACGGTCCACCTTGATATCGAGCTTCTTGAGATACCTGCCCATGTTGAGGCCGAACATGTAGCTCACCTTCTGGTCCTGGGTGGTGAGCGCGGTGACTTTTTTGTCGGACGAACAGCCAGACAGGGACAGAAAAACCGCAGCGGCAAGCGCCACGGCAATGATTGATTGCTTCACTGATGCAACCTCATTTCTATTGAAGATGGTGGGAAGAACATGACCGCACGTCTTTTCATTGAAAAAAGAAAAGGGCAAGATCCGCTGATCCCGCCCTTTTCATATGAACGACCTTGTGAATAGGTGCGCTTAGCTTTCGACCTTACTTTCTCTTTTTGGATGAAGATTTCTTCGCTGTGCCGGCTTTTTTCTTCGCTGGCTTTTTCGACTTTGCCGAAGACTCCACGGCCGCCTGCGCGGCCGCCAGACGCGCTATGGGCACGCGGAAGGGCGAACAGGAAACATAATTCATGCCTGCACGGTGGCAGAACTTGACCGAATCCGCATCGCCGCCGTGCTCGCCGCAGATCCCGACCTTGAGCTTCGGCCGCACCGAGCGTCCGCGCTCGATGCCGATCTTGATGAGTTCGCCGATGCCCTCCTGGTCAATGGTCTGGAACGGGTCTGCCGGCAGGACCTTCTTGTTGAGGTAGTCGGGCAGAAAGCTGCCGATGTCGTCGCGCGAGAACCCGAAGCCCATCTGCGTGAGGTCGTTTGTGCCGAACGAGAAGAATTCCGCGGTCTGCGCCATTTTGTTGGCCGTGAGCGCGGCGCGTGGGATTTCGATCATCGTCCCGTACATGAATGGGATCTTCTTGAGTCCCACTTTCGCGCACACTTCCGGATACACGCGGTCCACAATGACCTTCTGGTCGTTGATTTCAGCGACAGCACAGGTGACCGGGATCATGATCTCGGGATACGCCTCCTTGCCCTCCTTGATGAGCTCGCCGGCCGCCTCGAGAATGGCGCGCACCTGCATCTCGGTGATCTCGGGATATGTGATGCCGAGGCGCACGCCGCGGTGACCGAGCATGGGGTTGTTTTCCCGCAAGCCCTCGGCGCGTTTGTGAAGCTCCGCCGCGTCCACATGCAGCTCGCGTCCGAGCGCCTCGAGTTTGTCGGCCGCGTGCGGCACGAACTCGTGCAGCGGCGGGTCAAGCAGGCGTATGGTGACCGGCCTGCCGCCCATGGCCTCCATGGTCGCCTTGATGTCGCTTTTGACGAACGGGAACAGCTCCGCGAGCGCTGCCTTGCGCTCGTCAAGCGTCTTGCTCATGATCATCTTGCGGAGGAGGAATAGCGGCTTGTCGGAACCTTCGCCGTAGAACATGTGCTCGGTGCGGAACAGGCCGATGCCCTCGGCGCCGAACTCCACGGCCTTCTTCGCGTCCTTGGGCGTGTCGGCGTTGGTGCGCACCTTGAGCACGCGCGTTGTGTCGACAAGCGCCATGAGGTCCTTGTAGGCGGTGTTCGTGGCGAGGTCCACGTCGATGAGCGGCAGGCCGCCCTGGTACACCGTGCCTTTGGTGCCGTTGAGCGTGAGCCAGTCGCCCTCCTTGATGGAAACGCCTTTCTTGGTTGTAAAGTGCTTGTTGTCGTTGCCGACCTCCATGTCGGCGCACCCGACCACGCAGCACTTGCCCCAGCCGCGC
>DATFYJ010000055.1:0-3371 GCA_035315105.1 Chitinivibrionales bacterium | reverse complement strand
CCAAACCCAAACACCTCGACGGATTTTACAGGCGTGCGATCCTAACATGGTTCTCGCGTCATCGTACGCTCGTCAAGAAGCTGCTTGTGTGGCTCGGAATTCCGCTCCTCCTCATTTTAATGGCCGGATTTATTCCATTTTCGTGCGACAGCCTCAGGCGCAGCGCCGAACGTGCAGTTGTCAAGGCCGGCGCCTCGTCGTGTTCGCTGCAGAAGGTCTCGCTGCGGCCGTGGTTCGGGTTTTCCATAGACGGGATGGATGTCGCCGGGAAGGACGCGCCTGTAAAGTTCTCGGCAAAAATCCCGCGAATCCGCCTTGCATACCGGCTGCTGCCGCTTCTGTTCAGATGCGTGATGATAAAGGACGTTGTCGTCGAGCGGCCGCAAATCTCGGTGACGCTTCCGCCGAAGGCGCCTGCGCAGGTGCGGCCGGTAACGCCGTTTTCCGGCGAAGACCTCCGCGCGGCGCTGTCCGAATTCCCCTTTGCGGTCGCAGTGCAGAACATTTCCCTCAGGGAAGGGGAAGTTTCCGCGGTGCAGAACAGCGAGAGACTTCTTCACGGACAAGGAATTGATTTGCACATGAGCGTGAGCTACCGGAAGAAGCTTGCGCTTTCGGGCAGGCTTTCGGCGGACACGCTCACCCTTAACGGCATGTGGAACATCGTTGGCGTGCGCGCATCGGCGCGGGTGTCGGATGGCGCGGTGACGCTCGATCGGTGCAGGGGTGATTTCTGCGGCGGGACCGTGGCCGCTTCGGGCGCTGCCGACTTCGGCGCAGGAACGCTGGAGCGGTTCAAGCTTGAATTATCCCATGTCAACCTTTCCAAACTGTACGAGGCGTGTGCAGTCCGCCGGGGACATTGCGACGGCCGCGTGGACGGCGAAATCGAGCTCGCGCACAGCGCGCTTGCGGCCGATTCGTTGCGCGGCTCGGGCTTTTTCCGCATGACCGACGTTTCGGTGCGCGACCTTCCGCTGCAGAGCGGCATCCTCGTGTACGTCGCCGTGCCGCAACTGCGCAACATCACCTTCAAAAAGCTCGGCACGAGCCTGGACGTTCACAGCGGCAGGATATTCACGCCGGATATTGCCGGCGACGGCTATCCGCTCGAAGCGCGCGCCGAGGGCTGGGTTGGGTTCGACGGCCGTTTCTCGGAAAAAATGAAGGGCATCATTGCGGCCGACCTTGTAAAAGAGCTCCACCCCGTGATATCCAGGTCGCTCGATGACGAGCCCGACGGGAAGAAATCTTTTTCGTGCACGGTGCACGGAACTCTGGCAAACCCGGCCATCGACATCGACAGGACCATCACCGACCGTGCGGTCCACAACGTTTTCGACGAGGTGAAGAAATTTTTTCAGCGATGACGCCGGACGCGCTCGGGAAGGCTGCAATAGGGGCGGCACACGCTTATCAAAAGGTACAATGATGTAGGACGGAATGCACTATGCCGCACCGCAAGGCGTCTGAAGCCGGGTCAAGCGATATACTGTTTGTAAACCCGCTTCATCCCTACAATCACTATTTCACCCAGCCCGAACTCGTGCGGCTGATGCGCAAGAAAAACAGCCTGGCCCCGCTGTCGCTTGCGCTGCTCGCCGCCCTCACGCCGGACACCTACTCGACAATGGTGTGGGACGAGGACGTTATGCCACTCGACCCGCGCGCCGTGAAAGCGAAACTGGTGGGCATCAAGGTGGTGACGCCGGCGTCGGTCCGGGCCTACGGTCTGGCCGACCGCCTCAGGGCGGCGGGAGCAACGGTCGTTTTTGGCGGGCCGCATATCACGGCGACAACGGCGGAGGCGGCGCTGGTGCACGCCGATGCGGTGGTCGTGGGCGAGGCAGAAGGCGTCTGGCCCGGACTGCTCGACGATTTCGGGCGGGGTGCCATGCAAAAAGTCTATTCGGCCGAAGGCCTTATTCCCTATGCCAGGGCGGTGCCGCCGCGCTGGGATCTGTTCGACACCCGCGCGTACCTGTCGCTGCCTGTGCAGGCCTCGCGTGGGTGCCCTTACAATTGCGAATTCTGCAACGTGAGCGCCACCTACGGCCGCACGGTGCGCGTGCGGGACATCGACAACGTGGTCGAAGAAGTGGCCTCGCTTCCTTTGAAACGAGTCTTCTTCGTTGACGACAATATTTCGATAAACCGCAGGTTTGCCCGGGACCTCATGCAGGGCCTTGCGGGAACGGGCATCACCTGGTACTGCCAGGCCAGCATCGACATCGCCGACGACGCCCAGCTGCTTAAGGCCATGGCCGCGGCGGGATGCGAAAACATTCTCGTCGGATTCGAATCGCTCAACAGCGCGAACCTATTGGACGTGGATAAACTCCACAACCTCCGCAGGGACTACAAGGAGGCCGTGCGCAAAATCAACGCCGCCGGCATTCACGTGCAGGCCACGTTCATGTTCGGTCTCGATAACGACACGCTTGACGATTTGGAACGGCTCAACCGATTCAGTCTTGACGCGCCCCTTCCTTTTCTATCGCTCAGTTTCGTCGCCGCGGCCCCCGGCACGCGCCTCGAGGAGCGCGTGAAGAAAGAAGGGCGGCTGTATCCCATCCCTCCCGAAATCAACGGCGGCCTGTACCCCTCGATACGGCACCCGTCAATCGGTCCCTTGACGCAGTATAATGCTTTTGTTGATACGCTGCAAAAGATGTACGGGTTCGACGCCGTGTACCAGAGGGCGCGGGCCCTTTTTTCGTCCGGGCATTTTGCCGGGGCGAAGAAGGACACCGAGGTTTCGTTCGCCGACAAGATCAGGTTCAGCATCCTGCTGGTGCGGGCATATTTGTTTACAAATGACAAATGGCGGCGCCGGCTGTTTCTATACCTGTTTTCGCTGATTCGCTTAAAGACCGTCGCGCCGGAGCGCGCGGTTGTCTTCCTGATGACCATGCACGCGTATTCGCTGTCGGTGGAAAAGATTCTTTCCCAAAGGGGGCGGAATCTGGCGGTGATCAAGGCCTATACGGGTGGCGAGGGCAAGAACAATCAAGTGACATGTGGTGATAGAGTAGCAGAGTGACAAAACGGAACAGCCAGAATCGTTGATGAGTTTAAGCGGGAATGGAAGTTAAAAGCGGGATTGGATTGCGCGCAGGCTGTCCGAACGGCACTGTCAACTGTCAACCTTCAACTTCCAACTTGGTTTTTATTCCACCGGCGTCGGAGCGTTTGAAAAGCGGGAAAGCGTCTGGGGAACGGATTCTTTGGAAGCGCGGATGAGTTCGGGGATTGTCACAAAGGAATAGCCGCGCGCCTTGAGATCGCGGATGATGGCCGGGAGTGCCTGCACGGTGCTCGCGCAATGCGGGCTGGGCCTGGTGTCCAATCCGTCGTGAAGCAGGATGATT
>DATFYJ010000054.1:0-2670 GCA_035315105.1 Chitinivibrionales bacterium | reverse complement strand
CATCGAGTACACCTATTCGTTTGTCGAGCAGTATTCCAACAAGGCTATCCTGTTTTTGCGTTTTGAAAATGGGGACAAGGCCATTGAAGTGCTCGCAAAGAAAGGTTACAAGCTGCTTTCCGACGAGGAAGTGAAGAAAATTTGACCGGAGTTCCGGGCAGAAATGCGGGCAACGCCATTCTTTGATGTAAAAAACACCCAAGACATAAGCCCTTTCCACCAATCAACGCAAGGAGGTTCTGAATGACCAGACGTATATGGGCGCTTTGCTGCGCCGCAGTGATGATGAGCGCATTGAATCTTTTCGCCGCCGGAGGCGCCAAGGACGCAAAGGCCTCCCCCGCTCCTGCAGCCGCTCCGGCGCCTGCCACAGCTCCGGCTGCAAAAGCCGCCGAGCCCATCAAAATCGGCGCAATCTTCGCCGTGACCGGCCCCGCCGCGAACCTGGGCTCGCCTGAAGAGAAAACCGCCCAGATGCTTGTCGACGAGATCAATGCGAAAGGCGGTGTCAAGGGACAGAAACTTGTCCTCGTCATCAAGGACTCGCAGAGCAAGCCGGAGAACGCAGTCTCGTTTGCAAAGCAGCTTATCGAAGAGGAGAAGGTGTTCGCCATCATCGGGCCGTCCACCACGGGCGAAACCATGCAGATAAAGGCCCTGTGCGACGAGAACAAGACCCTTCTTATCTCTTGCGCCGCCGCGGAAGCGATTGTCAACCCGCTTGCCAAGTGGGTGTTCAAGACTCCGCAGAAGGACAGTGACGCCGCCCGCAAGATCTTCATGGCGCTCAACAAGCTCAAGATCGACAAGATCGCGGTTACGTCGAGCAACACCGGCTTCGGCAAGGCCGGCAAGGAACAGCTTGAAAAGATCGCGCCCGAGTACAAGATCACGATCGTCGCAAATGAAGTGTACGAGAAAGATGCCACCGATCTCACTGCCGTGCTCACCAAAGTCAAGGCCGCGAATCCTGGCGCCATTGTCAACTGGTCCATCGAGCCCGCCCAGGCGCTTCTTGCCAAGAACATGAAGCAACTCGGCCTCAAGATCCCGCTTTTCCAGAGCCACGGCTTCGGCAACATCAAGTACGTACAGGCCGCGGGCGAGGCCGCGGAAGGCATTATCTTCCCGGCAGGCAGACTTCTTGTTGCAGACGTGCTCGCAAAGGACAACCCGCAGAAGGCGCTGCTCGAAAAGTACAAGGCCGATTATGAATCGAAATACAAGGAAGACGTGAGCACGTTCGGCGGCCACGCATACGACGCCATCACAATCCTTGCAAAAGCCATCGAGACCGCCGGCGCAGACAAGGAGAAAGTGCGCGACGCCATCGAGAACCTCAAAGGGTTCGTGGGGACGGCCGGCATTTTCAATTTCTCGGCGACCGACCACAACGGGCTTGACATCAACGCGTTCGATATGCTTACGGTAAAAGGTGGAAAGTTCGCCGTCTACGGGAACTGATCGGAGAACATTTCTTACCCCTTCTCCCTCGGGGAGAAGGGGTAAGGGGGATGAGGTCACGTTGTCAAAGGAACCTCACCCCGGCCCCTGGCCGCCCCTCTCCCACAGGAGAGGGGTTTTCTATGTCGTCATTTTAAATTGCATGAGCAAGCAATGTCCTTCGACCTGATCCTCCAATACCTGTTCTCCGGCATCACCAGCGGCAGCATTTACGCAATCGTTGCAATCGGCTTCAACATCATCTACAACACCACGGGCATCATCAATTTCGCACAGGGCGAGTTTGTGATGCTCGGCGGCATGATCGCGGTCTCGCTGTCGGCCGTGATGCCGCTTCCCGCCGCCGTCGCCTGCGCCGTTGCGATCACGGCGATTGTCGGCGCGCTCGTGGAACTCGTGTTCATCCGGTGGCTTTCGCACCCGTCGGTGCTGCGCATGATTATCATCACCATCGGCGTATCGATTCTCATCCGTGAAGCGGCGCTCCATGTCTGGGACGAAAAGGTCCGGGCACTCCGCTACTTTTCCGGCAACGAGTGCTCGTCGATTGCAATCCTCGGCGCGCATATTTCGCCGCAGGTGCTGTGGGTGCTCGGCGTGTGCGGGGCGATGGTGGCCGGCCTCTCGTTGTTCTTCCGGTACACGCTCGCCGGCCGCTCCATGCGCGCCTGCTCCGCCAACCGCATGGCCGCAGTCCTGTGCGGCATCAACGTGAAGAACATGGTCACCCTGTCGTTCATGCTGAGCGCGGCTATCGGCGCGCTCGCGGGCTGCGTGATCTCGCCCCTCACCCAGACGCAGTACGAATGCGGCACGCCGCTCGCAATCAAGGGATTTACCGTTGCGATTCTGGGGGGCCTCGGCAACAGCACCGCCGCCGTGGCGGCAGGACTGCTGCTGGGTGTTATCGAGGCGTTCAGCATCAGCGTGCTGCCCGTGGCCTACAAGGACGTGGTCGCCATCGGCATACTGCTGGCCATTCTCTTTTTCAAACCTGCCGGTCTGTTCGGAAGCAAAGAGGCAGGCGCACTCAAAGAATTCTGAAACGGGCCGCATGAACATACGTCGCCTTCTCCCCATCCTTATCATCGCCGGCCTTGTCGTTGCGGTCCACGTGGTTGTAACGCTTCTGGGACAGACGTTCTATCTCACCCAACTCACCATGGCGGCCTGCTACACGGTGGTCGTCATCGGGTTGTGCATGCT
>DATFYJ010000053.1:0-4850 GCA_035315105.1 Chitinivibrionales bacterium | reverse complement strand
TCGCGGTAATAATCGGTGAAGCCGAAGGGAACCGGACCATAGGAGAATTCAACGGGACCGAACGACCTCACCAGCGCGGCTGTCACCTCGCCGCTGCCGGTCTCCGGTCTGCCGGTGACCGCAACAAACAGTTTCACCTTGTTCGGGATTGTCGGCTCCCCCACGATTTTCCCCTTATTTTGGCTGGTTCATGTCGGCGACCCAAAGAATATATACGGCGGATTTCCAAAAAGGAAACCGATTTTGTTTTTTCCCGCCCGGTGCAAATACGATTTTATTATCATGGAAACAACGGAGGGAGCCGCATGCAGTTCATTATGACCTCGCTGGAAAAAAACGGCTGCTTCATTTTTTATCTGAGCGGCGACCTTGATTACGAAGGTGCCCACAAGCTCAGGGAGGCATTTGTCGAGCACCTCGGCCTGGGCAGGAAACGTTTCCTGCTCAACATGGAGGGCCTCAAGATCATCGCCAGCTACTCGTTGTCAACAATTCTCAAGATGTCGTATCTTGCAAAGAAGGCCGGGGCGACCATGGCGATTGTGTGCCCCGCGGGAAACGTATGGGACGTGTTTTATGTTCTTGAAATCGGAAAAGTGATCCCGCTGTTTCCATCGGAAGAGGCGTTCTGGAAAAGCGCAACGTAGCCCGCTCTCCTTGCCGGACCGCTCGGGTTTTGTCTTGACTTCATTTCGCACCGGACGTACTTTAATTTTTTAAAAAATCCGCCACGCCGCATCAACGGGGTGGCTTGCATTTTTTCTCACCTCAAGGATCAAAGGACAACCGTATTGTTCCGGTCACTTGGTTTTCGCGGCGGAATCCACCCTCCGCGAGACAAGAATTCCACGGCCGAATCTCCCATTGAAGTGATGCCGTCGCCGGAAAGGGCGATAGTCCCCGTGCTTCAGCACGCCGGACCTGCCGCACGCATCCTGGTACGGCGCGGCGACAAGGTCCGCGTCGGCCAGAGCATCGCCGAGCCTTCGGGACCCGATTCGGCGGCGGTCCACTCGCCTGTTTCAGGCACGGTTATTTCTGTCGGCGATTTCCCGCACCCGCGGGGCGGCCGCGGGCTGGCCGCAGAAATAGAAAACGACGGGGCGGACACGGCCGTGGAAATGTCCGGCATGGACAAGCCGTGGAACGACGCAGATCCGATGGAAATCGTGGAGAGAATACGCGCGTGCGGCGTCGTGGGGATGGGCGGCGCCGGCGTTCCCGTTCAGGCAAAAATCCTGCCGGGGGCCGTGAAACCGGCAGAAACCTTGATCGTCAATTGTACCGAATGCGAACCGCTCGCCACTGCGGATTTGCGCCTGGTAAAGGAACATGCCGTGGAAATCCTGACCGGCGCGCTCATCATCAGGAAAGTGCTCGGCGCAAAGCGCGCCCTTGTCGCCGTGGATAGCGGCCCGGGCGGGGTGATGCCCTGTCTCGCGACCGCCTGCAAAAAACCCGAGTTTGGGGACCTGACCCTCGCGCCCGTCGCGCCGAAATACCCGCAGAGCGAGGAAAAAATCCTGGTGCGAACATTGACAAGACGCGAAGTGCCTCCCGGCGGGACCTGTGCCGATGCCGGCTGCGTGGTGCTCAACGCAGCCACGGTGTTTGCCGTCGCCCGGGCGGTTCTGAGCGGCATTCCCCTTTACGAGCGCGTACTCACCGCGGGAGGCCCCTGTGCAGCAGCTCCGAAAAACCTGCTGGTGCGTGTGGGAACGCCGGTGAGCGCCGTGCTTGAGCACTGCAAAACCGACATGAAGCGGGCAAGGAAAGTGGTCATGGGCGGCCCCATGCGCGGCGTTGCCCTTGCGGAACTCGACACGCCCGTCATCAAGACGACCTACGGCGTCTTCGCTTTTGAATCGCTGGCGCCCGCCGTGCAGCAATACAACTGCATCGGCTGCGGCCGTTGCATGCGGGCCTGTCCCATGCGACTGGTCCCGGCCTACCTCCGGCGGTTTGTCGACAAAAACATGATTGACGAGGCCGCTCAATGGGGCATTGCCGACTGCATCGAATGCGGCTCGTGCGCCTATGTGTGCCCGTCAAAAATCAATCTGGTACACTACATGATGCTGGGAAAACACCGTCTCGCGGCCCTTGCAAAAGGAGAAGCCGCATGAACGGACCCGTTGGCGGTTCCTCACAGCCGCTCCTGCACGTCTCGGCGCCGCCCCACATCCGGCAGAACGAGAGCGTGCCAACCATCATGCTTTCGGTGGTTATCGCGCTTGTTCCGGCGTTTGCCGCATCGATTGTTTTTTTCGGCGTTCGCGCCCTCGCGCTTGTCCTCGTATGCGTCACTGCAACCGTCGGGACCGAGGCCGCGCTGTGCCGCCTTTTTCGGAGGCCCCTTTCCACAGGGGACCTGAGCGCCGTGGTGACCGGTCTTCTTCTTGCGTTCATGCTTCCGCCCGGACTGCCGTACTGGATGGCGGCGGCGGGCGGCGTCTTCGCCATCGCCGTTGTCAAGACGGCCTTCGGCGGGCTGGGCGGCAACCTGGTGAATCCGGCGGCTGCAGCGCGGGCGTTTCTCATGGTGTCGTTCCCGGCGGCGATGACCGCGTTCACTCCGCCGGTCAACGGCACGCTGTTCGGCTTGTCGAGGGCTCTTGACGGCGTGACTTCCGCCACCCCGCTTGTGTACTTCAAGAACGCCATGGCAACGGGCAATTTTCATCCTCTTGACCTTCAGGATGCCATCGGCAGCATGGTTCTCGGCAACACGGGCGGCTGCCTCGGCGCAACGTCCGGCCTTGCTATTTTCATCGGCGCGATTTTTCTTTTGTACAGGGGCATAATCCGATTCAGGACCCCAATTTCGTTTATCGGCAGCATGTTCGTTTTGAGCTGGATTTTCAACGGCACAGGCGACATCTTCTCCACGGAAGCGTTCATCATCCCGCTGTACCAGGTGCTCGGAGGAGGGGTGATGCTTGGCGCGTTTTTTCTCGCGGCCGACCCTGTGACCTCACCCATGACGCCTGTCGGACGTGTCCTGTTCGGAACCGGGTGCGGCATAATCACTTTCGTTATCAGAAAATTCGGCGGATACCCGGACGGCGTGTGCTGGGCCATACTTCTGATGAACTTCTGCGTGCCGCTTCTCGACCGCCACCTGAGGCCGCGGCGCTTCGGAGAAAGGAAACAACGTGAATGAAATGGTGAAATCGGCCCTTGCCATGATGAGTGTCGCTCTATTGGGGGGACTTATTATTATAATGACACACGCGTGTGCCGGCGACAGCCGGGCAAATATCGGAGCCGGCCGGGCATATTCCGGCGAAACGGCAGTCCCGGCAGCGGGCGCGGCGCAGAACCCGTCGGGGGCGCGGTAAACGACCGCCGCCATAGGCGGAAGTTTCTCTTAAAGCAACGGCCACAGGCACGTTCACCAATGTTCATCAAAGGGAGCCGGCAATGAACCAGGGCGACCAGACCGGCGGCATTTTCGCACGGAACCCCGCGTTCCGCCTGGCGCTCGGCGCTTGCCCGGCGCTTGCCGTGACCGCCACCGCGGCCGACGCGCTTGTAATGGGCGCGCTCACGGCAGCGGTTCTTGTTGCGTCAAGCCTTGCCGTGTCGGTCACGAGAAACCTCTTTCCGCAGAGCGTAAAGATTCCCTGTCACGTCCTCATCGTTACGGCTTTTGCTTCCGTCGCCGCCATTCTGCTCGCGGCCGTCGCTCCAACAACATCCTCGACCCTGGGAATCTATGTACCCCTCATCGCGGTCAACTGCCTTATCCTCAACCGCGCGGAAACCTTTGCGTCTGGAAACAAACCGTTTGTTTCGCTTGTCGACGGCCTGGTCACGGGGATTGGATTCGCCATCCTGCTGCTGGCATGCAGCGCGGTGCGCGAACTTTTGGGCAACTTCTCCCTCCTGGGATTTGCCGTGATACCCGGCAACCGGCCGTTTGTGGCCTTTACAAGCGCATGCGGCGGTTTTTTCGCGCTCGCGCTCGTCCTCGGAATTTACAATTACGCAATATCAAGGAAGGGAACCGCAGCGAAACCATGAACGTGGGCGCGCTTCTCGAACTTTCTGCCGCATCGATTCTTGCGAACAACATCGTTCTTTCGCGCTGCATCGGTGTCTGTCCCCTGTGCGGCGCGACCGGCAGGCTGCGGGGGGCGCTCGGCATGGGCTTGTCCGCCACTGTAGTGATGACCGTTTCTTCTGCACTGGCCTGGGCCGTGGACCGCGCCGTTCTTGGACCGCTTGACGCTCGGTACCTGCGGACGTTCGTGTTTGTCATGTCGATCATGTCGCTCACGCTCGCTGCCGACCTTGTTCTGCGCGGCCTGTTCCCCGCGCTGCACCGGCTGACGGGACCGCACCTTCCTGCGCTGGCGTCAAACTGCGCAGTAATCGCCGCAGCGCTTCTTTCGGTTCAGCCGGATCCTGTCACCCACGGACCGATGGTGTTCCCCGCGGCAGTGGTTACGGGCTTTGCCACCGGAATCGGATTTTCTCTGGCAACCGTGCTTGCGGCTTCGATACGGCAGCGGCTTGAGTTTTCCGCAGTGCCGAAGCCATTGAAGGGACTGCCCGTGACCTTCCTGAGCGTCGGCCTGCTGTCGCTTGCCTTCATGGGATTCTGCAACCTTCACCTGTTCCACGGCCTGGGGTGGTGACCATGGCTGCCGCGGTCATCCTTCTCTCGCTCGGCATTCTCGGACTCCTATCCGGCGCAGCGCTCGGCGCGGGTTCGGCGCTGTTTCTCAAACACGACGATGCGGTTGCCGGCAAAATCCGGCTCGTTCTTCCGGAGGTGGACTGCGGCGCGTGCGGGTTTGAAACCTGTGAAGAATTCGCTAAGGCCGTTGCAGGAAGAAAGTCTG
>DATFYJ010000052.1:0-3522 GCA_035315105.1 Chitinivibrionales bacterium | reverse complement strand
AGCTCCAGCGCCGCCTTGACAAAAGGCGCCATCCGCCCGGGGTCTTTTCGCAGGTCGTCAGAAGAAACGAACCGTCGTCTGCGGAGCTGATGCCGTGGACTTTCTGGTGCATCGGGGTGTTTCCTTGCAACGGCCTATCGTGCCGTCTTGACTGAGTCCTGCTTCGGCGCGGGAACCTGTGCAGGTTTCTCCTGGATGCCGGCTGGCGTGCCACCGGCCTTCTTCGGATTCTGGTTCTTCCCGATGGTCTCCTCGACTTTCTTCTCCATGAACTCCTTATTGGTCTTGTCGAGGTTCCTCAGCTCCTCTTCGAGGTTTACGTAATTATCCTTGGTGAGGATGTGCGGGGTGATATATACCACAAGGTTGGTTTTTGTACGGGTTTTTGCTGTGTAGCGGAACAGCGCGCCGATGACCGGAATATCCCCGAAAAACGGCATTTTCTGCTTTGATTCGGTTTCCTGGTTTTTCACCAGGCCGCCCAGAATGATGGTTTCGCCGTCCCTGAGCCGCACCGTGGTGGCTATGGAGCGCACCGAGAGGTTTGGATAACCGTCGGCGTTGACATTGTCCTCGTTCGAAACCTCCGGGGCGATCTCCGCCGTTATCTGGCCGCCCATGGAAATCCACGGCGTTATTTCGAGTTTGATGCCGAAATCGATGGGCTGGAACCTGATCGTGTAGTCGGTGCCGGTGACGGTCCCCGTCGTCAGTTTGTAGTACTGGGTCTGCTTCACGTTGATGCTCGCCTTGTTCCCGTTGAGCGTGACGATTGACGGCTGCGCAAGAACCTTGGCCTTGTCCTGGTTCTCAAGGAATTGGACAAACAGGAAGAAGTCCTGAGGGATCTTTGAAATAAGCGTGTTGGTGGGACCAAGCCCAAGGGAGTTCATGAGAAAGTTGACTATGGCCTTGCCGCTCGTGCCGATGTCGGTGATGTCGCTGGCGCCCTGCCGCATGAAGGCCGGCGTGGGGTGGAGAAAGTACGAGCTGTCCTCCAGGTTGGGCCGTTTTCCGGCGGATATGCCGAAATTGGATCCCATGTTCTCGGTATATTCCACGATCACCGCGTTGATGCTCACCTGCGGCGTCGGGATGTCGATGGTGCTGATAAAGTCCCTCACGGCCACGATGTCCTCCGACGTGCCGGTCACCAGCAGCGCGTTCTGCTCCTTGATCACCTTCACGTTGGCCGGCGGGATGTCCTTGGGCAGTATCTGCGTCACGCCGTCGGCCTTGATGCAGTTGAGGTGGATGAGTTCCGATTTGGAAAGCGCCTGGCCCGAGGGCGTGGCCGCGTTGCGGTCGCCGATGAGGATGATGCTGTCCTTCTGGACAAAGGTGAACATGGTGCCGCCGAGCAGCAGAGCGAGCGCCTCGGTGAGCGGCACGTTTTTGAGCTTGGCGTTGATGTCTCCGCTTATGGTGCCGTAGGTGATGATCTGCATGTCGCTCTGCTCGGAAATTGCCTTGATCACGTCCTGGAGGTTGCCGTTGGTGACGTCGAGGGAGATCCTGCCGTTGGAAAGGTCGACCGAAAACGACCCCGGGGCGCTCCGGCCACCGGCGCGCGTGAAGCCGGGCATGGACGGCCCGCCGCCGGGCTGGCCGCCGGCTTCGCCGGCCACCACCTGGTAGATGTTTCTCCTTTTGACAAGCTTGAGCCCGATGCCCTCCAGCAGGGCGCGCAGCCCGTCGTCAAGCTCCACCTGGAACAGTTTTCCGGATATCTTTCCCTCCACCTTGCTGTCCGGCACAATGGAGATGGCGGTCTTTGCGCTGATGTCCTTGAGGAATTCCTTGACGTCAATGTTCTGCACGTCCACCGAGAGTTTCCCCTTGACAAAGCTGATTGCCGACCGCTGCTCCTCCACGGCCTTGCGGATTCGGTACACGTTTCCTTCCTTGGCAACCTCGAGCCCGAGGGACCGTGCCAGGGTGCGCAGGCCCTCGATCACCGGCACGTCCGACAAGTGCACGGTCACCTTGCCCGAAACTTCTTTGTCAAGCACTATGTTCAGGTTGTATCCCTTGGAAATGGTGCGCACCACGTCCTGAATGTCGGCGTCCTTCACGTCGAGGGGAGACATGATCTGCTGTTCCGGATCAACGGTTTTCTGTTCCAGGGGCTTTGTCTCTGCGGCGGGCTTCTGGCCGAACGCGGGCAGCACGACGGCCGCGGCGCACCACGCCGCGACCATGGCATAACTGCGAAAACGCTGAATCATGAAGTTTCCTTCCCCTTCTCCAGGGCCCTTTGCTGGAGCCCTGCAATGTCCTCCACCATCACCACGCGAAGCAGCTCCTCGGGTGAGGTGATTCCCTGTTCGATCTTTTCCAGGCCGTTCTGGATCATGGTCTTCATGCCCAGGGCCCGGTAGCGGGCTCGCAGCTCGGTGTCGGTTGCGTTCCGGGAAATAATGTCCCGTATCGTTTCATCAACGGCCGCGAGCTCGAATATGCCGGTGCGGCCTTTGTAGCCCATTGCGTGGCATGCTTCGCATCCCGCGGCGGCAAAATGCGGAGGCAGGGGAACGCCCGGCAGCACGGCGTTCCACCGATCCGCGGTTTCTTTGGCATGTCCCGCCCGGCGCTTGCAGGCCGGGCACAGGACGCGCACGAGCCGCTGCGCAAGGATTCCCAGAAGCGACGACGAAATGAGAAAGCCGGGTACGCCGAGGTCGCGCAGCCGCGTGATGGCAGCAACGGCGTCGTTGGTGTGCAGGGTGGAAAGAACAAGATGGCCGGTCTGGGCGGCCTGCACCGCGATCTCGGCGGTCTCCCTGTCGCGGATCTCGCCGATGAGGATGACGTCCGGGTCCTGGCGCAGTATGGAGCGCAGGGTGGATGCGAAGGTGACGCCCGCCTTCTCGTTTATCTGAACCTGGTTCACGCCGTTTATCTTGTATTCGATGGGGTTTTCTATGGTGGTGATGTTGATCGCCTTGCCGCGGATGCGGTTGAGGCACGCAAACAGGGTGGAGGACTTGCCCGAGCCTGTGGGGCCGGTCACGAAAAGAAGCCCCTGCGGTTTTTCGATGAGCCCGGCAAGCAAGGCGTATTCGGCCGGAGCGATGCCGATTGCCGAGAGCTCAAGAAGGCCCACGTCGTGCTTGAGAATGCGCACCACGGTCTTTTCGCCGTAATGGGTGGGAAGGGTCGACACGCGGAAATCGTAGAGCTCGTTGCCGCGGGTGTAGCGAATACGGCCGTCCTGCGGGACGCGCTTCTCCGCTATGTCAAGGTCGGCCATGATCTTGATTCTTGACGTAAGCGGAACGTACATGGCCCTCGTGGTCTCCATGTGCTGGGTGAGCATGCCGTCGATCCGGAAACGCACCACGGCGTTGTGTTCCGTCGGCTCGATGTGGATGTCCGACGCGTCGAGCCTGAGCGCCTCGTCGAAGATGACGGAGGCCGTTTTCACCACGGGCTCGCTCTCGGTCCGCTTCTTGATTTCCTCAACGGAAAGCGAGTCTTCGGACTGGGCCTGGCGCTCGTATTCGCGGGAGATTTTTCCCA
>DATFYJ010000051.1:0-4975 GCA_035315105.1 Chitinivibrionales bacterium | reverse complement strand
TGCACGGGCCTGCCTCCCGCGAGATTCACGGCCGCGGTCCACAGCGGATAGTCGGGCGCCGGAATGAGCACCTCGGTGCCGTTGTTGCACAGACCCTGCATCACCATCACCACGAGCTCGCTCACGCCGTTGCCCGTGTAGATGTCTTCTATGTCAACACCAGGGATATGCTTCTGCTGGCAGTACTGCATCACGGCCTTGCGCGCCGAGAACAGGCCCTTCGAGTCGCTGTAGCCCTCGGTGGCCGGAAGGTTGCGGATCATGTCGTGAACGATCTCGTCGGGCGCAAAGAGGCCGAACGGCGCCGGATTGCCGATGTTGAGCTTGATGATCTGGAGGCCTTCCTCCTCCTCCATGCGCTTCGCCTCCCGGGGCACCGGCCCGCGGATGTCGTAGAGCACGTTGTCGAGCTTGCTTGACTTCTGATACTTCGGCATGGTTCTGTCCTTTCAACGAACGCCTGACCGCCTTGACTTTCCGTACCAATATACATTAATCGGAACGCCATCCCCCGCACAAATCCCTCGAACCCTTCGCAGCTATGGAGTATTTTCTCAACGGTTTTTCACACCCCTATCCGCACAGGGACACTGTATGAACCAGAACGATCTTTCGCCCTCGGCCCGGTGCGCCGGTTTTCTCCTCGAGCGCGTACAGCCCGTGCCTGAGCTTCGCACCACGGCATACGTATTTACGCATGAGAAAACCGGCGCCCGCCTGCTGCACCTGTACAACGACGACCCGAACAACCTGTTTTCCATCGCGTTCTGCACGCCGGTGTCCGACAGCACGGGCGTCCCGCACATCCTCGAGCATTCGGTGCTCGGCGGCTCCCGCGCGTTTCCTCTCAAAGACCCGTTCCAGGAACTGTTAAAGGGCTCGCTCCAGACGTTCCTCAACGCGCTCACCTACCCGGACAAGACCGTGTACCCGGTGTCAAGCCAGGTGGAGGCCGATTTCTTCAACCTGGTGAACGTGTACTGCGATGCGGTGTTCCACCCGCTTCTCACCAGCGCCACATTCCGGCAGGAAGGATGGCACTTCGAGCTGGAATCGGAGGACGCGGTTGTGGGCATCAAGGGCATCGTGTACAACGAGATGAAGGGTGTCTTCTCCGATTTCGCAAGCCACGTGGAGCGGAAGGCCGTGTCGCTCTTGTTTCCCGACACGTCCTATTCGTTTGAGAGCGGCGGCGAACCGCAGCATATCACCGACCTCACGTTCGAGCAGTTCAAGAGCTTCCACGCGCGGTTTTACCATCCGTCGAATTCGTATATCATCCTGTACGGGAACATCCCCTCGGAAAAGACCCTGCGGTTTCTCAACGAAAAGTACCTCGTTTCTTTTGACCGGCTGCAGCACCGTGCGGAGGTCGTTCCCCAGCCGGACTGGGCTTCGCCGCGGCGCGCCGAGGTCGACGCTCCCGCTCCCGAACAGGACGACGGGCTCGCCACCGTGGCCCTTGCCTGGAAATTCGGCATGTCGGCAGATCCCGCAACGTCACTGCTCGGCCGCGTGCTCTACCGTTACCTCATGGGAACCGAGAGCGGGCCGCTCAGGCGCGTGCTCGTGGACTCGGGGCTCGGCGAGGACCTCGACGACATCTGCGGGTTTTCCAACGAGCTTGTCCACGGCATGTTCTGCGTGGGCCTGCGGAAAAGCAGGCCCGAGCGCGCCGACGCCATCGAATCGCTCGTGCTTTCCACGCTCGAAAAACAGGCAACGGGCGCGATCGACGAGCGCCTGCTCGAGGGCGCGCTGCGCCAGACCGAGTTCCGCCTGCGCGAGGTCGCCGACGCGGGAAGGTTTCCGTACAACCTCCAGCTCGCCGAGCGGTGCCTGCGGTCGTGGCTGTACAACGGCGACCCGCTCGCGCATCTCGCATTTGAAAAGCCGCTGGCGGCGCTGCGCGCGGAAAAGGACAAGGGATGCGGCTGGTTCGCGGGCAAGATCGGCGCAATGCTCGTGCACAACCCTCACCGGCTGCGCATCACGGTGCGCGCATCGTCGTCGCTGGGGAAACAGCTCGAGACTCAGTCGGCGGAGCAGGCGGCGTCGCTGAGTTCCGCATTTACAAAAAGCGACAGGCTCCGCATCGTTAAGGAAACGCGCACGCTTATTGAGGGACAGAAGAAGCCGTCGCCGCCCGAGGCGCTCGCCGCCCTGCCGAAACTTGCGAAATCGGATTTGCCGCCGAAAAACCGCGCGGTGCAGGCGACGCTCACCCGCGTCGGCGGCGCGGAGGCACACCTTCACCCGATCTTTACATCAGGCATTGTCTACTGCGACATCGGCTTCAACTGCACCGCGGTTCCGGCCGAACTACTTCCGTACCTGCCCCTGTACCTTGAACTGCTCACCCGGTGCGGCGCCGCAGGCCTTTCGTACGAGCAAATGGCAAAACGCGTGTCGCTTTCCACCGGCGGCATTCACGGTTCCTTCATGTGCGACACGGCGGTCGACACGGAAAACGTAGCGCTCCTGTCGTTTGTCCATGCAAAGTCGCTCGCCTCCCGCTTCGGCGAAACCGCCGGGATCCTGCGCGACATTTTTCTTGAGCCCGATTTCTCGAACATGAAGCAGGTGAAGGACGTGCTGCTCGAGATGCGGAACAATCTCAACGCATCCGTGATCGACAGCGGCAACACCTTCGCGGTGCTCCGCGCTTCGGCGAACATTGCGGCGCCCAGCCGCATCGACGAGATACTCGCCGGCATCACCCAGCTCCGCTTTCTCGACGGCCTGGCGCGCGCCGACTCGCCAAAAGACGTGGCGGCAACCTTGCAAAAGGTACATGCGGCGGTGGTGTCGTCCCTGGGATGCAGGCTGTCGATGACGGCCGACGACCCGGAAACAGCGGCGCCGGCAATCGCGTCCGTGATTTCGGCCCTGCCGCGGAAGAAAACGGCGGAACAGAAACGCGATTTCCAGGTGATAACCGACTCGGCGGGCATCGAGATAAGCTCGTCGGTGAATTTCGCGGCAAAGTCCTGGGCCTTGGGGAAGCTTCCGCCGGAGCAGTCCGGCGTCTTTCTCCTGTTGTCAAGGAATCTTTCCACGGGCTATTTGTGGGACAAGGTCCGCGTGGAGGGCGGCGCCTACGGCGGAGCGGCAATGGTGTCGGGCGGCGAACCCGTGTTTTCCTGCGCCTCGTACCGCGACCCCAACCTCGCGTCGACGTTTTCGCATTTTGAAAAGGGCCTGGCCGAGGCCGCCGCCGGACTTCCCGCGGCAGCAATCGACCAGAGCATCATCGGCACCATCGGCAGGATCGACGCGCCGCGCACGCCGCACGAAAAGGGGTTCGCCGAGACCGCGGCTCTAGTATACGGCCGCACGCGGGAGTACCGCCAGCGCGTGCGCGACGGCGTGCTCGCCGCCTCGCCCGCGACCGTTGCCGGCGCCGCACAATTGGTGCTTGCAAGCCCGCGCTTCGCCGTCGCCGCGCTTGGAAGTTCGGCCGCGTTTGACATAGCGGAAAAAGAGGGAATAAGATTGAAAAGGGAGCCACTACTTTAAATAAGTGGATGAATTTATTATTGGTGGGGGAAGTTTCCCCCTCGCTTCGGCCCGGTCACGTTTGATGACAAATCAGCAATCCACAAAACACGTGACCGGTCCTACGCTACCCCCTCCTGGGTGGCCGCCTTGACAAAGTAGCTGCAAGACCATACATTGCTGTAGCGGCACCCACGAGCGAAAGCTGACTAAAGCAGGAAGATGAAAGGCTGAAAAGGTGAGAAGCGGCAGGAAGAACGCTGCTTGATTACTGAATATTCGGATTGGCACGAGAGAGTAGTTGACTGATGAGAGTTACGGTTTACGCGCGCCAGGGGGCGACTGGAGGTCCCGCTAGAGCGGGATGCTGCCCGGACCCGGCCCTGTGGGCCTAGGGCCGTGGCAGCCCGAGGCCTTGGCCCAGACCGGAAGGAGAACCGGTGCCGAAGGCAGGCGCCCAGTTCTTTAACTGGGTTTTGAGACAGTCTGAGCTTCCCCCACTTGAAAATTTTTTAAGCTTTTTTTATCGAACTACTCTATATCTTCTCACTCTTGTCCGCCGGCAATTCTTTTCTGATCGAATCGATCACGCCATTCACGAATTTGCCGGAATCGTCGGTCCCGTACAATTTGGCGAGCTCCACCGCTTCGTCGATCACCACCTTGAACGGCGCGCCGGTGTCCGACTTGAGCTCGGCCACGGCCATGCGCAGGATATTGCGGTCGATGGCGGTCATGCGTTTGAGGTCCCAGTTTGCAGCATGCGAACTGAGCTGCGCGTCGATCTCGTTTCTGTACAGCAGTGTTTTCTCCACAAGCCCGGCGGCGTACTCGTCCTCACCGTCGGAACCGCCATGTTCCTCCACGATGCCCGCAAGCACTTTGCGGAAGTCAACGGTGTCGCCCACATCGCATGCGTACAGCGTCTGCAGGGCAAGTTCGCGCGATTTTCTTCTGTTGTGCTGCATGGAATCATCAATTCCATTTACAAAAAAGATTCACCGCAAAGACGCAAAGGGCGCAAAGAAGAGAATTGGAACTTTGACGGAAAAGACTTTACGCTTTCCTTTGTGCTCTTTGCGCCTTTGCGGTGCTGTTACTTCTACAGTTTTTTAAGGAGATCGGCCATTTCGATTGCCGACAGTGCCGCGTCCCATCCTCTGTTGCCGCCCTTGGTGCCCGCCCGCTCCACCGCCTGTTCGATGGTGTCGGTGGTGAGCACCCCGAAAATCACCGGCACTTCCAGTTCGAGGCTGATGGCGGCGATTCCTTTGGAAACCTCGGCGGCGATGTAGTCGAAATGCGGCGTGTTGCCGCGGATCACGGCGCCCAGGCAGATCACGGCATCGAACTTCTTCGTCTTGGCCAGCTTCTTGGCCACGATGGGGATTTCAAACGCTCCGGGCACCCACACCACCGAAATGTTTTCCTGGGAACCGTTGTGCCGCAGGAGGCAGTCGGTGGCCCCTTCGAGCAG
>DATFYJ010000050.1:0-2304 GCA_035315105.1 Chitinivibrionales bacterium | reverse complement strand
CGTCTCGACTGTCGGATACCGCTGCAGCCGCTCGTCGAAATAGTACGGCCCGAAATATCCCGGAACGAACCTTCCCACGATATGACGGTACTCCGCGCCCGCGCTGACCGGCCCCGCACGAAGCGCCACGCCCGGCGCGCCCAGACCCCAGCCGGTGCGTGTGCTCTTGAACGCCGCAGTGTCGGCAACCACCGCGGCCTGGCCGTACACGTCGAGGCCGAGGAAATCCGTCTTGATGATGGGCAGGCCGATGTCGACGCCGGCGATCGCATAGCGCGAAATGGAATCGCGGTAGGTGGTGTCTGACTTGCTGGTATCCGCATCCCCGCCCGCAATAAGGCTATCGACCACCGCGGGTGAGTACTTGCTCCTCCAGTATGCCACACTGGGAGGCCCGCCCGCCGACGTCCACTGGCGAGCTGGCGCGTACTCGTTTCTGTCGATGGCGTAGGTGGCGCCTATGGACAAATTTGACAGAATAGGAATGTTGGCGGTCTTGATGGGGCATATGGCAAGCCGCGCGGCGGCAATGCCGCCGTCGTACTGGAGCTCCAGAAAATCGGCAATCATGGTCTGCAGGGTGATGCCCACGGGCGAAATGTTGTTGAGGTAGAACTGCATGCCGAGCAGCTTCTGGTCGGGATAGTGCAGCATGTTGGTGAAACGGTCCATCACGAACCCGTAGCCGAGAGTCACGTTCGACAACCCGCCTATCTTGACAAACACAGGATCGTTCTCGTAGCCGAACCGCAGGTACTTGATCTTCCGCATTACGGATTCGGCCCAGTTGTCGTGGTCGAAATCCCAGGCCTTGTTCGAAAAATCTCCCTTTGCGTTGAGGAACAGCTCAATGTCGAGCCCGATGCCGAATTTCCAGATCGAAATGTCCGGTGAGATCGCAAGCCGCGTCCATTGTTCGGTTCCCACGGTGACGGACCCGGCTGAAATTTCACACGTGAACCCGGGAGATCCGTTCTGGCCCGGCTTCGGCTGCTCCTTCTTTTCCTGCTGTGCCGCCGGGGCCGGTTTTTCCTCTTTCTCAGCGGGAGCCGCAGTGGGCGCGGCTGCGGGCTGCGCCGCAGGAGCGGCGGCCGCCTGTGGCGGCTTCTCTTCCTTTTTCGCCGGGGCCGCAGGCGTTGTTGCCGCTTGCTTTTCGGGAGTCGCAGCCGCAGGTTGTGCCGCTGCGGGCGCGGGCTGCGGGGCCGGCGCGGGTTGCGTCGCCAGGGGTGTGGAAACCGGCTGTGCGGCCTTGCCGGTTGTGTCCTTTGCCGCCTGCTTCGGCATATCGGATAAAGAAGCAGGGATTGCGGTTTCAAGTTTTGCGCCCGACCAGGTTTCCAGCGCCGCAATGGCCTCGGCAGAGAGTTTCCCCTGCTTGAACGAGCCGAGGACAGGATCGTAGGTGCAGAACTCTCCCGGCAACACCTCGGCGGTGGCGCCCTTGGCGGGCTCGACGCGGACCTTTCCCGACAGCACGGCCACCGACGGCTCGCCCTGCCGCGTAAACTTGAAGGATGCCGCAGTCCCCGCCGGTACGAACGCGCACCCGTGCAATTCCACCTTGATATTTGCAAGTGCGGCCCCGGGGTCGCGCCTTAAGAACAATTGGCCTGCGTCGAGGTGAAGGACAAGGGCCGTGTCGCTTCCCGCAAGGTTCGCGCGCAATTCGCCGCGGAGGAACACCGCGCAACCGTTTCCAAGAAACAGTCTTGCGTGGTATTTGTCATCGAGATACAGTGAATCGCCCACCAAAATGGACGCGGTGTCTTTCACCGCGGCCCAGTTCGCCTTGTCGTGCTGCCATACGAGGATAACGCCGGAATCCGGCCGCACGCTGAAGCCGGCGGCGAACAAATTGACAATGGGAAACAGGCAGAAAACCGCTGACAGGACGATTCTGGCCGTCATGAAGAGCCCTCCTTGAGAGATGGAATCGGCGATGTTTCCTAAATATTACAATTCATAGGGGCGCGCGAGCAAGATAAAAGTCCGCTGTCATGCGTTTACGCCGGCGGACCGAACGTTTTCTCCAGCCATGGGGAAAGCTGGCGCCACGCATCCTCTGCCGTCAACGCCGTCAGAGAAGACCTGGGGTCAATACCCGGCGGCGCGGAGCGGTCGCCAACATTGATTGCGGTATAGACGGGAAATCCGGGCATCGGTTTCCTGATCACACAATTTTTTCCGCCGAACGGCCCGTTTCTCTTCTCGTCGGTGGGGCCGAAAATGCCCGCCGTGGGAACGCCCATGCAGGCGGCCATGTGCATGACGCCAGAGTCGTTGGCGATGCAGCATGCGCATTCC
>DATFYJ010000049.1:0-5606 GCA_035315105.1 Chitinivibrionales bacterium | reverse complement strand
AAACTGTGATTGTAAAGAGCCATATGGCTCGCCGGCACGTTTTGCCTGAATGCAATATACCTTATCGCTGCGGCAAATACAAAGGAAAGTGCGAAAAAAGCAACGCGCACACGGGCCGGGTGACCCGTTGTGCGCGGTGTTGAGCATCCTGGTCAGCGGGCGAGTGCGGCGGTCTTCACCAGTGACGTCTTTCCATCTACCGCGAGGCTGACGATGAACATCCCGGCCGCCGGCCTCAGGGAACCGATGGCGAACCGGTGAGCGCCGGCGCTCATCCAGCCGTTGTGCAGCTCGGCGAGCAGCCTGCCGCTCACATCATAAACGCGCAGGGTGGCGCGGCCCGGGGCGGCCAGGGTCACCGACACGCCCTGTCCCGCAAGGTCAAGGCTGGTTGCCGGAGCTGCACCGTAAGGAAACGGTCGCGCAGAGGCAGCCGGACCAACGGTCACGGTGCCGACGCGCTCCGGCGCCAGGAGATACAGCGGGCAAGCGCGTCCTGGTGGACAATACATGCTTTCGACTTTGTAAATGGCATACGTGCCGGCGGTCAGCGGCTTGCTTGAAAAACTAGTCTCCGAACCCGCCGCAAAACAGTCGGTGTATGGGCACAGGGTATCGTCGTATGTGTACGATAGGTAAATGACTGTGTCTGAAACCGAAACCGAGTTGCCGCGGTAGATGGTGGCGCAGCAGTGGGACGCATTGTACAGGGTGAAGTGCAGCGAATCGGATGTGGTTGGATGCAGAGGATTGACATATACCGTGTCTCTGGGACCTGCGGCGGACTTGGCAAGAGAGAAATTCACGGTTGTCGTGACATTGTCGCGGATCGTTGTGTCGATTGTCTGGGCGGTATAGCCCGCTGCGGTTGCCGACACCGAAATACCCTCGCCGTTCACGTCGATAGGGATGCTGTCGATGGCATAATTCCCCTGCGAGTCCGTGATCGCAATGACCGGGTTAAGGAAAACGGGAGATGTCGACAATGCGTTTGACGTGGAGACGGTCACTGTGCAGCCGGGAATCGGCCGCAGAATGCACGGCACGCCGAGGTAGCCGGAGGAGCACGCGGCCCACACGGTTCCCGCCACCCGCGCCTTGGCGCCGGCGGCAAGCATAAACACCGTGAGCGTTGTGTCGGTCTGCGTGTAAACTGAAATCTGCCTGCTTACGTAGGACGGATTGTCAAATGAGACCTGGTACGTGCCGGCGGAAACGGGTTTTAATGCAAAGGTGCCGGTTGCGGCCGTTGTGGTCGAGTCCAGAAGGACCTGGCCTGGCACCGGAATGCTCGATCCGGTCGACGGGGAATTCAGGATCACGGCCTGTTCCCAGAGCCTCACCCTCACGTTACCGATAGGCCGATTCATGGGATAGGTTTGGTCAATCACCATCCCGCTGATGACGACCTGCTTTACAGGAACTATGGTCTGGGCAGCAAGCCCGGGAAGAAGCACCGCAGCTGCGATGAGCATCAATACGAATTTTTTCATCATGGCTACCCTCCTTTATTTATCGAACGGACCCATATGGTGATTGTCTGCGAGCAATACGTTGTCCCTTCTTATGGCGCAATGACGGTGCGTGTTGCCTGCGAGCCGATTCTGACGAAATAGACACCGGGCGCGCGGACTTTCGCATTGATTCCGGATGACGAAATCAGGCTGCCCCGTATGTCATAGATACCTGTGTGGCCGGCGGTTCCTGCAGCACCGGCAATAGGCGCCCGATGCAGCTGGTTGGTAATGCCGGTGGAAGGCAACACCGTCACCGCCCCGATTTTTACGGGTGCAAACGCAATGTCCGGGCAAACCCCTGTGGTGCACAGTATTTCACGCAGCTCGTATACCGAATAGGTGCCGGCTTTGAGCGGCGCGCTTTTGTAAACAAGATCTTTGTCGACATTCAAGCAGGCTATCATGGGACACACCTGCGGCAGATTGTAGGTGTAGGTGAGGAGCACGCCGGTGTCTCCCCAGAGCGTCACCGTCGAGTCGTTGGCATACTGGGTGCAGCAGTCCCAGTTCGGTATGATGATGGTGAAGGTTATCGGGTCGGCAGTAGTGGGGTGCAACGGGTCTACTGCGAGTGAATCGGCCGCCCATGGCTGCGCCAGGAACGACAGGACTGCCATCAGGATGACAGCGGACAGAAGTTTTGTTTTGGTCATGATCAGCCTCCTTTGTTGATTTGCAAATAATGTATTTGCGTTTTTCATCTGTGCCACGTTGAAATGCTGTCCGGATACACCACCGCCGAACTCGTGTCCGCAACCGTGGTCAATGCCGTTATGAACTGACCGAGGTTGGCATTCACGACAATAAAGTTCGCAAAAAGGCTGATGGTATAGCTGCCTGCGGGAAGCGGCCCGAGCAGGAACTCGCCGTCGTTTCTCGTGACCGTGTAGAACGGCGATCCCGGCACATATACATACGAGAGCGCAAGGGCCAATCCGGCGGAATCGGTTGCGGTACCGGCCAGAAGGCCGGGGTGCTTAAGTGTGTCTACCGTATCGGCAAACGCCGAATCGGCAAAGACCGGAATGTTCTTGATGAATGCGGTTACGCCGCGGGGATCGTCATTGACAATAAGGTTTACGTAGCCCTGGGGCACGGCGGTGAAAGCGAACCGGCCGCTGTCGTTTGCAACCGTGGAGTCGCAGAACCCCGGAGGCGTCGCGTAAGGGAGATATGACCGGCTGTAAATCGAGATCCGCGCTTCGGGATGCGTGGTGCCGGAAATGTTTTGCGACAAGGAAGCAACGGTGATGCCGGCGTTGCCGGTCTGCGAGCTGTTCCCGCCGGCCAGCGGCGCGCCCGAGCATGCGCAGAACAGCGCGACCGACGCCGCGAATAGAATCTTGACAATAAAGTAAATCTTGTTCCTCATACGGCCTCTTTTGTGTCGGTGTTGTCGGGTTGCGCACCAACGGCCACCCGGCTGCGGTCTGCTTTGGAAAGCGGGAATGCCTGCAAATTCACCTGAAACACGCGGTCGGCATCGGCGTCCGCATTCGCGATTTCCGCGATTTTTTCGTTTGCGTCCAACAGCACCTTTCGTATTTGTTCAAATGCCCCTGCGCTCGCGCCCACGGTCACGGTCCCTATGTACCGTTCCTCGCGGGGATAGCGGTCCAATGCCTCCTGGGCAAGCCGCATGGTTTCCTGCTGAAAGTTTGCCACCGAAAGCGAACGGATGTTTTCACCCGTGGTGATGGCCGATGAGGTGAGTTCGAAGAAACCTTGGCCGTTCAGTTTGATAAGGTCGAGCTGTTCGAGCAGCTCGACGGATTTTCTTGCCTGTGAAGCGGTGATCGGCGGCGAGACCAGCAAGGCTAGCCGCTCGAAATCCTTTGCGCCGTCCCCGAACGGATGCATACCGATGAGCGAGCGGACCGCGCTGTGATACCAGGTGGAATAGAGGTCATACTGGTTCGGCTTCACCGTTCGGACATTCTTGAGTTTCTGCAGCGCGTTGAGTTCCTGATAATACCTGTTCCGTTCCTCTATGGTGCGGGCCTGGTTGAAGAAAACCATGGTCTCGAAATACCGCGTCTCGATGGGCGAGTGCCTGAGAAGCTGCGAAAGCCGGTTCGCAGTCGCTTTTGACAATCCCTTGACGCCCTTAAGCACCGAGGTGAGCCACGACGTGGAATTGATTCCCATTTTCATGGCGAACCAGCGGTTTGACCCTGGCAGTCCCTGCGATTTTCTCTCTTCAACCCAATCGGTGAGGTAGGAGCGGAAGTCGGTGTAGTCGGTAAGGGGCTTCATGATAGTCTTGTTTCTCGGGTTGTTTTAACAAAAGGCGCTTATTAAATATTAAAATTGTTGTTTTGCTCTAGTGAGCGCCTAACTATAATATACCGCCAATTAAGCGTAATTTCAAAGATAATCTTATCATCATAACAAAAAATCGCTCAACGCGGTGAGCAGATGATTAGTCTTAAGGTTATTGATCACGAGTCTTGGACGGATGCTGAAACTCATATATGATGACCCAAAGCGTTCATGGTGACACCGAGTTTATCGAGGTGCGTCGAACCATGAACGCCCCGTTCATCGTTGGCGAAGACGCCGCCGCTCCCTGCATTCGTGTGCGGTCATGGTCGCGGTCGACAGGCTCGGGACATCGGGGCAAAAAAAATGTTGCTATACTGGTGATCTCCTTAGTAGCTTGGCGGTCGCAGGTACAGCGGAGTTAATCCATTAATGTATAATCCTAATAAATGAATTAGCCAATTTTGTTCCATATAACACCGTCCTTTCCTTATTATATTCAGTATTTGGCGGTTATAGTGATATCCTTTATCATCACATTTTCAAACCAGTCCGCGTAAAAGAAATGATAGGAGAGGACAAACATGCCTAAAAAAATTACGCAATCATCCATTTTCATCGCGTCAATCGTCTTTCTTGCTCAGTCCCAGATCAACATCACGGGCACGATCTCAGACTCCGGCTCATCCCAGCCGGTCCAGGGTGCAATCGTGAGCCTTGCCGCGGCGGGCGGGACCGCGTACTCGGATTCGGTGGGGCATTATGTGCTGGGCGGAGGCACCAAAGCGATGGAGCCGGCGCCGCTACGCCACCCCGGAATCGCTGGTGGAAGTATTGTGGGCGGCAGGCTCTGCTTCAGCGTGACGGACGCGCAGGCGCAGGTGACGGTTGAAGCCTTCTCGGTTTCGGGCAGGAACATCCTGACCATCGCCGACCGCACCTTTTCAAAAGGGGAATACAGAATATTCCTTGATCCCGGCCTGTTTGCCAGACAGGTGATATTCCTTCGCCTCAAAATCGGACAGCGTGTCTCCATCGTCAAGACTGCGTCCGTCGATTCCCGGTCGTTTTTCAGCACTGCTTCCGATCATTCCCCTGCAACCGCCGGTTCCGTCGCGAGCAGAAAGGCCGCCGCGACCGCCGATACGCTCCTTGCATGGGCGGTCGGGTATAACGTCGCAACGGTTGCCATTCCAAGCCTTGCCGGAACCTACGACATCAAGCTTAAGCGGACCGTTGCTTCCGGCCAGGCACAGGTTATTCAGACCGCGCAGGCAACCGATTTTCTGTCGTCCAAGCCTGCCTTGACTTTTGCAACCGACGACGGGTCGGCGATTGCCACGGTGACCGTGGACACCACCCTGAAATACCAGAGCATTCTCGGGTTCGGCGGCGCGTTTACCGAAGCGGCCACCTACAATCTCTCCAAAATAGGCGCCCAGAAAAGGAGCCAGATCCTCAACGCCTATTTCAGCCCCTTTACAGGCTCCGGTTATACGGTATGCCGCACCAACCTCCAGAGCTGCGATTTTTGCATCGCCAAATATTCGTACGACAGTATTCCCGGCGATTATAATCTGGACAACTTTTCGATCCAACACGAAACGCAATGGATGATTCCCACGATAAAGCAGGCCATGGCGCTGCCGGGGGCGGATATCAAGATATTCGCCTCTCCCTGGTCGCCGTCTGCCTGGATGAAGTCGAACAACAACATGCTCGAAGGCGGAACGCTCCTGCCAGCCTGCGCAAATACATGGGCTTTATTTTTTGTCAAGTACATTCAGGCGATGTCATTCTACGGTGTGCCGATCTGGGGGGTTACCA
>DATFYJ010000048.1:0-2979 GCA_035315105.1 Chitinivibrionales bacterium | reverse complement strand
TTGCGGAAATGGCCGGAATTTACGGCGACGCCGGGATGCAGGACAGCTTTACAACGGCATATACCACCGGAATCGCCTCCTTCAAGAAGCGGTATCTGGCCAATCCGGCAACCAGCATGACCGCAAACCAGGAGACGCCGTTTGCCGGGTTGTGGATGTCTCTTTACTTTCATGAAGACCAGATGTTTTCCGATGCCGATATCAACACCACGTTGTCCTATCTCATCAACGGATTCTGGCACCCGCTCGATCAGGGCATGGCGGCTTCGGGGTCGGACGGTGAAAATGAAGGCTGGGTGCCGTACGTGATGGGCCACCTCGGCGGCGCATTCTTAAACACCAACCATCTTGCCGAATGGCGGGCCATACAAAGGGATTTTTACAACAGGTATTTCGGCAACCGCAACAGGGTGTTTGACGGCGGAATTTACCTGGTGTACAACGGGCTTGGCGATAATTTCGCTTCCACCGATTGGAGCGGCCACAGTTTTTACGTCAGCATGCCGGTAGTGTGGCGAAATTATTATTCCCTTATCGGGTTCTGGTATAATGCGTATACAAACGCTTTATATGTCGAACCCAAACTTCCCTCCACGACCGACAAGTGGGGCGCCTCGATGAATCACGAGCTCAGAAATGCGCTGTTCTGCATGCCGGGAAATTACGGCACGATTTCCTACAGGGAAGACGGGAGCACGTACCAGAACCAGACCATAACGGTTCGTTTTGACAAACCGCAAAAAGTCTCATCAATTTACATTTCGGACAGATTCCTGCCCGCCACCACCGTTGCCGTCACGGTCAACGGGGCAACTGCGCCGTTTTCCCGCGTCGGAAGCGGTACATTTGACCGCCGGATCAAAATAAACTGGACTGGCACGGTAGATTCAACCGGCGTTCTTATCGCTGCCGTCGACCAGGGGTTCAACGATGCGACCCCGCCGCTTGCATTCGGTCTCGTAACGCCTGCAAACGGTTCCACCGTCCAGAGTACCATGCCGGTGCTTGTGTGGCAATCGAGTTCCGACCCTGAATCCGGCATCCAGCGATATGATGTGTTTGTCAATGGCAACAAAGTCGCGTCCACAACGGACACCTCCTATGCCTTCACCGCCATCTTGCCGGGTTCTTTCCAATGGTATATTTCGGCGGTCAACTGGGTTAACCTGAGCACGTCGTCGGCAACGCAGACCTTCGTGTATTCCGACACTGTCCCACCGTCCGCATTTTCACTCGTGGCGCCCGCCGACAACGCGACCGTTATTGGCCCCGCAGTGTCGTTTTTCTGGCAGACCGCAACGGACAACGGCACCGGCATGGATCACTACGAGTTCTCCCTTGACGGCGCAAAAACGGCCAATGTGGCATGCGATACCGGCGCTACGGCGTACGGTAACCTTGCACTCGGTAAAACCGCAAACGCATCGTCGGTGCTGGAGGGCAATGTGGCGGCAAACGCAATTGATGGAAACGCCACGACCCGGTGGGAAAGCGCGTGGGCCGACAACCAGTGGCTCTACGTAGACCTTGGCGCACCTTCACGGATAGATTCCGTAACGATCTCGTGGGAAGCTGCATACGCCTCGTCATATGAGATAGACGTTGCAAACGACACCACGAACTGGACCGGAAAGGCCGTGTACCAGACAACCACGGGCGCAGGCGGGAAAGAGTCAATCAAGGGCCTCAACGCCATCGGTCGCTATGTCCGCATCCTCTGCACAAAACGCGCCACGACCTATGGCAATTCAATTTACGAGTTCGGCGTCTACGGAATGTCTCTTGCGACATATGCTGCCGCGTCTGTTCCCGCGGGTGCGCATACGTGGAACGTTTCCGCGGTTGACAAGGCTGGAAACAAAACTGCTGCTAAAAAGGCTTTTTCCGTCACGGTTCAGTAAGGGGCAGATTTCCGGGAACGAAGAACCTCGCAGCTTACTGCGAGGTTCTTCGTTCCCTCCACGGGATTTTGCCTAAGCTCCACCGACGCGCACTTCTCCCCCGGTTTCCCGCTTTACCTCATTTTACCCGGCTTCGATGATATTTTGAGGATTGTTGGCGTGGATATTTCTCATTGACTCATGGGACGTAACACTTGCTTTGCAAGGCAGAATTACCTAATTTCTGGAGGTGAAGGCGGGTGTGAAGTTGGGCCAGCCTCCCTGTGAATGTTAAGCGAAAAAGAAGAACTCGTCTGACGATATGATATGGTTTGTCGTTTGTAAACAAATACAGTGTTAGGCCATGGAAGTACAGAGAGGAGAGCACGATGAGCAACGAACAGGTGGCACCGGAGACGAAAGGTGTTACGGTGAAGTTACTTGCAACGGTTGATCTTGGCCCTGAGATCGAGGGCATGGCAGGGCGCCAACTTCGAATGCGTATGGTGACCATCGAGCCTGGAGGCGTCATCGGCCCGATTCACGACCATAAAGACAGACCAGGCACCGTCTACATACTGCAAGGAACGATCACTGACCATCGAAATGGAGTCGCTACGGACTATGGTCCGGGAGTGGGCTGGCCCGAGGATAGGAATACCACACACTGGCTTGAGAACAGAGGAACGATTCCGGCGGTGGAGATCTCGGTCGATATAGTTAGGCAAGCGTAAGCTCAGACCCTACATCTAACACGATCGGGCCTAACACGCGGCTCAACCAGACGCGCTTCAGTCGGCTTCGGCTCGCGGGCGGTCGGTTCTTCATAAAAAATTTGTGGTTTGCGGCGGGAAAATGCGGTCGTAGTCCGTCTGGCGCGGCGTTAGGATATTGACAATGGCATCAACAATAAATTGAAGAACCCCACAGCAAGCTGCGGGGAAAAGGCAAAAGATTCCAGTAGTGTCCGGTTATATGTCGAACAAATTCAATTGGATACAAGGCTCGTTATGTGATTCGCTGATGTCAATATCTGAAAACGCCTCATACAAGGGGAGTTTTTCAAATAAAGACACACTCGCAACTTGTAAAATTGTGT
>DATFYJ010000047.1:0-4630 GCA_035315105.1 Chitinivibrionales bacterium | reverse complement strand
ACCTATGCCGAAGGGAGAACTCTGTCACATTCCCAGCAAAGCAACCAGCAATCCTCAACGATATTTTATCGATCAAGAAACTCTCTTTCGGTATTGTGCTGAGCCTTCTTGACAGCAGGAAGTGCCCATTAGTCGCTACAGCCTCTTTCTTCCTTCGATTGACTAATACACATTTGAGGCAGCCCCTGGAATCATCCGTTGAAACAGCCGGCAACAAATCGATCAACCCATCAAGGACCTTCGGTGAAACCTCAATCTCCTGGTTTCCTGTAATCATTTCACCAGGGAAATCCTCTGCATCGAGAGCTTGTGCAGCTCCTATTGCAGCAGGAAGATCACCTGTCTTGATGAACAGTCCCACATCGACCAGTACAGGCTGCTTTAGCTGATCTCCGACGAAGACCTTTATTTCATGCTCCAGATCGGTGAAACGGAGCCAGCCGTTTTCAATCAGGCCATACTTCAGGATTTCAAGTGACCTGCCGGTAGTATTTTGGAGTATTAGAAAAAAAGAGGAAATAAAAAAAAGGCCCTAAAAACGTTGAAATTAGCTTAATTTCACAGAATTCAGAGCCTTTTTATGGTGGAGCTGGACGGGTTCGAACCGACGACCCCCAGACTGCCAGCCTGATGCTCTCCCAACTGAGCTACAGCCCCACAATACACGGAGATTTGCTGTAAAAATTACTTCTTCGAGGAAAAGATGTCAACCTATAATTCCGCTCTTGCTTTGCAAATGTTGCTTGATTGTTGCGCTGTGTTCCTCTCCCCTGTCTCAATTATTTCACCACCAGCACCTTTTCGAGCGGCACGTTCATACTCTCTCGAATCAAGTAAAACCCTTCGCCCTGAATAGCCTGATTGTTCAAAAGGTTTCCCGCAAGATCATACACTTTTATTTCTCTTCTTGATTGAACGTACCTGCGGAATTGGCCTGCGCTCAGCGGATTCGCATGCGGCAATTGCGCCGGAACAACATGTCGAGGTCCGGATTCCATTTCTCGAATTCCTGCTGCGGCATACTGGTATGCCCCCGCGTCCCAGGCTCCGGTTGTGGGACGCGCCTTCGGCATTCTGGCCGGCGCAATCACCCGGTGATTTACTGAATCGTAACCGACCGCGTAGGTCGCGTCTTTGCACAGGTCCGGCATGGACGCGCACAGGCTCGTCAGGTTGATACCCGCACCCACGGTCGCGTTACCTGCCGCGGTGGGAGAATAGGCGTAACCTTCGCTGGAAGTATAACCGTCGGCAGTCGCTTTTGCCGTGGTCTGCATCACATTCCCGCTGTCGTTAATGCCCGTCGTACCCGTGACATCGCAGTACGAATTGACATTAATACAATGATTGTTCGCGTAGTGGGTAATGGACCGGGGGGATGCTTCGCCGTTTCCCATGCATGCGCCGCCGTTGCTCATTATCGTGTTGTTGTAGATGTAATACGTTCCTGTGTTTCCGCTTGACGGATGAGCACCTATGGCCATAATCCCGTTGTCTATATCGTAAAGGACATTGTAAAAAGCGTAGGTGGTGCAGGCGTCACATCCCGCATTGCCGTTGAGCCAGAATGCCATGCCGCCGGCACAGCCCGAATGCCTCACCACGTTGTTGTAAGCCAGGAGATGCGTCCCGCTCGCCGGATGGAAGATAAAAATCAGGTTGCAGTGGTCTCCGGCATACGAGAGGACATCGTGTTCCACGAGATTGTCATGCACGACATTGAATTCAGATAACAATCCGCTGACAACGTAGCGGATGACGTTGTTGTAGACGTAGGTGCCGTCTTCAATGCCATTTCCATCGTCCCTGGTCCCGTCGGAACCGTCTATCACATTATCATGGAACGAGATTTCATCGTGAGGATACCCGCCATGCGCGGCGATTCCCCAGCACATTGAGTTATCCGTGCTGCCGGCCGCATGAGACCAGTCGTGCACGTAGCAGTTCTTGACCGCATTGTAGGAGTTCAGCGTCAGGATGCTGGTCACGCCGCCGCCGCCGCTGCCTTTATACATTCCCGTGCATTCGATGTTGTCAACAAGGACATAACTGGCATTCACCTGAAGCTGGTTGGTTCCGCTGGCGCAGGCCGCTCCCCCGCAAGTAAAGACGGGCCGTTTCCAGGAACTTCCCGCATACCATGTTTGGTCCACGCCGATGTAGATCCAGGAGGCGGAGGTCCCCGACCAGTGCCAATCGACACCAAGACTCGCGGCGCCCCACGTATCGCCGCCGCGCAGAACAAAGCTGTCTCCGGCCGCTGGCGAAAAAGACGCGCAGGCTCCGCTGCAGTTCGGCATGCCCGGCAGGTGCGCCCAGGGAGTAGTTCTGGACTTCGCCAGGGTCGGACTGTTGGCATCGGAACCGGTCGTGGCGATATAATACGTGGTCCCCCAGGCACTCGAGAATGTCAGCAGAAAAACAAGCACCAGATTTTTCATGAGGATCTCCCTCTCAAAATCAAGGAACCTTTTTTGTCAAATTCCTTCTTTAGGTATTGGAGCCAGCCCAGGTCATTTTGTCACCGCAAACGGCGACGACACCGCCATGTTGCCGCCGGTAATTGACATTAGATACCCACCGGCGGACAATCCGGATAGTGGGATATTCAGCACGCCGTCATGCGTCTGATGCACGGTCGAATAAACTTTCTTTCCGGCGAGGTTGAACAACTTGACGATTGCTGATCCATCAGTCAAGGTTCCCGGCAGCGACACGACAATACTGTTCCTGCCGACGCTGATTTTGAACCCACCGGATTTCGGCGCTGGTGTTTCCCGGCGTTGATCGCCGTCAACAACGCTCACCACGTCAGAGAGCGGTCTGCGCCAGACACCGCCATCGGTCCCGGCAAAGATGGTGGCGCCGTTTATTGCAAGAGAGGTGATAACGGTGTTGGTGAGGCCGGTATTGACCGCCGTCCACCGCGCACCGTTATTGACGGAAAGGAAAACACCGCCGCCGCTGGTCCCGGCAAGGATCGTGCTGCCGCTCACGGCAAGAGAGAGCACGCTGTCGTTAGTGAGGCCGGAATCGGCCGCGGTCCAGCCTGCGCCGTTATTGCCGGAAAGGAAAACGCCGCCGCCGTGCGTCCCGGCAAAGACAGCGCTTCCGCTTACTGCAAGAGAAAGGACTGTGGTATTTGCGAGGCCGGCATTGGCCGCAGCCCAGCCCGTACCGTTATTTACGGAACGGAAAATGCCGCCGCCGTGCGTACCGGCAAAAACAGTATTGCCGGTCACCGCAAGGGAAAGGACGCTGTCATTCGTGAGGCCGGCATTGACCGCGGTCCAGCCTGCGCCACTATTGCCGGAAAGGAAAACACCGCCGCCATGCGTCCCGGCAAAAACACTGCTGGCGTTCACCGCAAGAGATAGAACGGTTCTATTGGAGAGGCCGGAATCGGCCGCGGTCCAGAGCGTGCCGTTATTGACGGAACGGAAAACGCCACCGCCGTGCGTTCCGGCAAAGACACCGCTGCCGCTCGCGGCCAGGGAAAGGATGCTGTCATTGGCGAGGCCGGAGTCGATCCCGGTCCAGCTTTTTCCGTTGTCAAGAGAAAGGAAAACGCCGCCCGCATACGTCCCGGCAAAGACAGTGCCGCCGTTTGCGGCGAGCGCGGTGGCATAGTGGCATTGCAGGCAGGAGACGTCGCCGCTCCACGGCCCGCTGGTCTTGACCCATTGAGCATGGGCCGTAACGCCAAGGACGACCACTAATCCTACAAGTATTCCGGGGTTTCTATGAACGTTTTTCACAGCGGTCCCTCTCCTGGTTGCCATCGTCTTCATTATACATTCCTGCGTTCCTGCACACAAATAGCGTGTGTCATTTTTTCTCTCTCCAGATTCCAATCCGCTTCTTGATGTCTGTGGATAATGTTCTCCGGAGGCGACATTCCCGCACATTCACAAAGCAGAAAGGGCACCTGCTGCGGGTGCCCTTTCAAAACCATCACAACGTTGACATTTGCACTTTTCAGCGGATCATGACGACGCGTTTCACGCCCTGGCTTGCACCGTCAAGCGCGCAGCGCACAAAATACACGCCAAGGCCGGCACCCGTTTCTCCGCTGAGTCCGATTTGATGCCATCCCTCGGCGCATTTGAGCGCCGGGATGTGTTTCAGCACCCGTCCGCTTGCGTTGAGGATGTCAAAAGCAACGCTTCCGGTCCTGGCGATAAAATACCGCAGGACGCTTCCCTGCACTTGCATTTTAAACCCGGTCATCAGCGAGGAATACGTTGCAGCCGGCTGCTGGCGTTTCACCGTGCTCCCGACGTCGCTCACCATAAATGACGTCGCGCCTGCGCCCAGGCCGGGAGAAGTCGCCGTGACATTTACCTGGCCCGCAGTCCATCTTGACCTCACCGCAACCTTGCACATGCCGCCTTCCGCCGAAAGATTCGAATCAAGCGGCGCATGATAGCCATAGCCTTGTCCATCAGTTACAACCTGATCAGTGCCTCCGCGATATTCGCAGGGACCGCTTGTGTGGAAAGTAATAATGTTGGTTGCCGTGGGGTTCCAGTTGCCTTGCGCATCAACCACAGTGGCCAGTATGAAAGCCGCGTCTACCCCGTTGGCCTTGATCGTGAAAACCTCTCCATCCGGTTTTACCACCTCCGGA
>DATFYJ010000046.1:0-7882 GCA_035315105.1 Chitinivibrionales bacterium | reverse complement strand
CAGGGCGTACGGGTGCGACACGCCCCCGGAATTTTTCATTTCCACTCCAGGTACGGGTCGGCAACAATAAATTCCGGGGGCGTGTCGCACCCGTACGCCCTGCTTGCGCGCAGGCTTACAAACAGGTGGTTTTTTGTAAAGGCGCCGAGCACCCCTCCGAGCGGAGCCTCCCGATGCACGATATCGTCGTCGACCAGGAACATCGCCAGAGCTTCATCGTCGAGCCTGCTGCACAGCGCCGCCACGTCGCCGCGAAACGATTGTTCCTGCTGCCACCGTAGCCCGTCTGCCGCCGTCTCCCCCCGTGCGAGTTCGTATCCCGCCGCGAAGGCGGGGGACGTGGCCCTGTACAGCACCGTGATACCGGTGCAGGGCGCATTAAAATGGTCGCGGAGGCTTTGCAAAAGAGACAGGACCTGACAGGCGCGGTCCTTGGATAAGATTACGATATTAAGATCTCGAGACATCGTGGTTTGGTTGCGGACGGGCGCAAGCGGGGGCAAAGCAGGCAGACCCGCCTCGGCCGTTACGCGGACGCCTGCATAAACTGGATCTGATGGAGATACTTGTATCGTTTGTTAAGCTTCATGAGCTCCTCGTGCGTCCCCTGTTCGGTGAGCCTCCCATCCTCCAGCACGAGGATCCGGTCGGCGCGGGCAATGGTCGAGAGCCGGTGCGCCACCACAAGCGCCGTGCGGTCCTTCATAAGGTTGTCGATCGCGCTTTGCACCAGCCGTTCCGATTCGGTGTCCAGCGCGGACGTGGCCTCGTCGAGAATGAGGATCTGCGGGTTCTTGAGCAGGGCGCGCGCAATGGCGAGACGCTGGCGCTGGCCGCCCGACAGCATAACGCCGCGCTCGCCGATCACCGTTGAAAGTCCGTGCGGCATTTTCTCGATGAACTCCCACGCCTGCGCGACTCTGGCCGCCTCGATAATGGCTTGGAGCGGCGCGCCGGTTATGCCGTACGAGATATTGTTCTGCACGGTATCGTTGAACAGGACCGTCTCCTGCGACACGATCCCGAACAGGCTGCGGAGGCCGACCAGATCGAACTCCCTTGTGTCAATGCCGTCGATGGTGATGGACCCTCCCGAGATGTCGTAGAAGCGCGGCAGCAGGTCCAAAATGGTGGTCTTGCCGCTGCCGCTCGACCCCACGAGCGCAACCACCTGTCCCTTCGCAACCGTAAAGCTCATATCGTGGATAACTTCCTCTTCGCAGCCGGGGTAGGTGAAGCGCACGTCGTCAAGTCGAATCTCGTGATCGAACACCGGCGTCACGCTCGCGGCCACGCTCGGCAGCTTCTCCGGCGCCGTGTCGAGAATGGTGAACACCCGGTCGGCCGCGGCGAGCCCGGCCTGAATAGAGTTGTTCACCTGCGAGAGCGATTTGAGCGGCTGGAACATGATGAACAGAAACGCCAGAAACCGCACGAAATCCTCGCCGGTGAAGCCTTTTCCCATGAGAACGTCGCGGCCGCCCAGCCAGAGCAGCGCGGCAACCATGAAAATGCCCAGCGTCTCGGTGAGCGGGCTGGAAAGCGCGTTAAAGACCTGGGCGCGAAAACAGGTCCTGGTGAATCGTTTGTTCTCGGCCCGGAACTTCGCCTCCTCCGCTTCGTTCATGTTGAACATCTTGACGACACGGATGCAGCTCACCGTCTCGTTCATGATGGAAGAAAGTCCGGATATTATTTCGAGCGAACGCCTGCTTCTGCGGCGGACCGTTCTACCGATTTGCACGACGAGCACGCCGAGAATGGGATAAATGCCGAACACGAACAGCGTGAGTTTGGGACTTATGATGATGAGGACGGTGATGAAGAAAATCAGCCGGAGCGGGTCGGTGACGATCTTTTCGAACGTCCCCGTCATTGAATTGTTGATTGCGGCGATGTCGTTGAACATGAGGGAAATGATGTTGCCCGACCGGTTGCGGTCGTAATAGGTTACCGGCAGCACCAGGGCGTGGGAATACAGGTGGTTGCGCATGTCGCGCGTGATGAAGAAATTAAGGTTGCCGGTGACAAGTCCCTTGACATAGGAAAATATATTTTTTGCGAGGAAAAACAGAATCAGCCACAGGCAGACGATCTTGAGCGTATCGAAAACGTTGTCGCGCTTGACAAGGAGATAGGTCCAGTATTTGAGTACCTCGTTGGCGTTGTTGATGGAAAACGCGGGCCGCGCCATGGTGAAGGATTCCGGCTTGAAAATCGACTTGATGAGGGGCCCGAAGAACCACAGGGACAGGGATTCGAACGTCACCACCAGGAGCGAAAGGACCACCGTGAGCACCAGCATGGGAATGTACGGCTTGAGGTAGCCGAGCATGCGGAGATACTGTTTGAAGTGGTTCATCGAATGTTCCTGCCGCGCGGCAGCGGCGCGCCTGCGGTACGATGAAAATACCTCAAAGGTGGAATTCCATCAACAGATTCGCACGCGAAGTTTGTGGAGGCGGATGAGAAACCGATACTATATTAGTTGATCCGAGGACCGGCGTTCCCTACCTTTGCCACCTGTTCCGGGCGAGCCTTCGATGAACCGCGGCATGAAGAACCTTGCGGGATCGTTTGTCCTCTGTTGTTCCATCCTGGCAATAGGCCAGCAGCCGGAGTATGCGTTTTCGTCCCGTCAGCTCTATGCCGCCGCAACCCTCGCCTACAGCGCCCGCTCGGGGTACATCGATTTCGACAGCCTGCAGAAAAGCGTCGCCGTGTCAAAACCGGACATGCTTGCGCTCGGACTCACGGCGGGATTCCGCTTTCCCCTCACCCGTCTGCTGCGCGCGCAGCTCGGCCTTGCATTCGACGCGGGCGCCGCCACCGACGACACCCTGTATACCGCCCGGCCGTCCATTGACAATTACTACTACTACCGCATTTCGTTCGAGCCGTCGCTCCAGTGCGCGCTCGCGCCGCGCCAATGGCGCGCGGTCCCCTTTGCGGTCCTCGGCGCGGGCGTCAACGCCGTCTATGTGGACGAGCGGACGTTTTTTGCAAACGACCCCGGCCAGGAGGTAATCTACACCGACCGGTACTATGTAAAGCAGTGGTCGTGGTCGGTGAGCGCGAGCGCGGGCCTCGGACTCGATGTGCGGCTCACCCGTCGCGTGGGAATCACCTTTGTCTCAACCTTTCGCTGGCTGTATCCCGTGTCCTGGGACGTCCAGGAGGATTTTCCGCTGTATGCGCTTCATTACACCGAAACGCTGTACGGCGACGTGACGTGGCTGGGAGTGACGTTCCGCCTGTAATGCGCGGCGTCAGCGCCGGTTCTCTGGCAGTGCGGAGCTTCTGACAAATCCGCACAATACCACGGCGGCAAGCTCGGTGCGGAGCCGGTTCCCGGAGAGGGAAACGGAGAACGCCTTCCGGGACGCGAGCGCCGCGCTTTCCTTGGGAGAAAATCCTCCCGGCGGGCCCACGAAGCAGGAAACAACCGACGCGCCCTGCACGGCGCCGGCCGCTAAAGGCAGGGGCGCACCTTTCTCGTCGGCAACAAGCACGGGGCATCCCTCGCCTGCCGAAAGCGCCTCGGAAAATGCCGTCGGCCGCGCGAGAAGCGGCAGCCAGGCGCTGCGCGCCTGCTTGATTCCCGCGACCATCTTGCTGCACAGCCGCGCCTCGTGTTTTTCCCACGCCCGCCACCACGGCTCCCGGCAGGACTCGCACAGCACGGGGACAATGGCCGCCGCGCCGAGCGCGGCCAGATCCTGCGCCAGCTGTCCGAACTCCTCCTTGTCGCAGAGTCCCACGCACATGCGGACCTCGGGCGTGGCCCTCTCAATTGTCAACTGCTTCTCGACCGACAGCTCCGCCCCGTCCTTGATTCGTCGGGCAACGCGGCATTCGAAAATGCGGCCCTTTCCGTCGGTGACGCGGAGCATTTGGTCCTGCGCGGCGCGCACCGCAGAAAACGCGTGCCGGCATTCCTCTTTGTCGAGGAATACGGCGCCGTTTTCGATGCGCGATGAAAAGAAGAGGAAGTGGGACGGGTCCGTAGGTGAAACCTTGTTGATGAGTTGATGGGTTGAAGAGTTAAGGGGTTGATGGGTTCAAGAGGCGAAAACTGACGCGCATGGCGCTTGTGCAGCCGGTCCGGCGGCCAGTACCCTCATGAACTCATAAACCCGTACACTTTATTCTTCAACAACAATCGCATCCACCGGACAGTTCGCGGCCGCTTTGCGGCACTTGTCCTTGAGCTCCACGGGCACGCGGTCTGTCGCGGATTTTGCCACGCTGAACTCGTCGTCCATCACAAAGACTTCGGGACACGTGTCGGCGCACAGGCCGCATCCTATGCATACATCTTTCTTCACGGTCGCCTTCATGAAATCCTCCCAGATGCCGTTTCAGAAAAAATAATTTGCAGCACCGGCCGGGACTACTTCACATACAGCGTGAGCAGGCTGTCCAGCCTCCTGCTCAATTTCTGAGCGCCGGCGTAATTGAGGTGGTTGGGATCAAAGGCCTCACTGGCGTCGTAATCGTGGTCGCCGCCGTTGTTCGCGTCGTAGAAATGAACAGAGGGATTGGCGCGGCACAGGCTGTCCACCCATTGCGCGACAAGGCCGTATGTTGCGCGCGAGGGCCCGTACCTGCCGATGGAAGAGGTGTATTTGTAAAGAGGATTCTGGGGATAGTTGACGATAACGAGCTGCACGCCGTGCGCGGCCAGCGTGTCGGCCGTTGCCGCCACGGTGCGTAGGTTGGTCTGGACAAACGTATCGGCAAAAGCGTAATCTCCTTTGTCAATAAGCGTGTCGCCCCACCCGCCCGACGGCCGGGACAGCGTATACCCCGTCGAATCGACGTCGGGCCAGGAGGCGGGCGAGAGGGCGGCGATCTTGGACACGACCTGCGCAGGAATCCCCGCCTTCCAGAAACTGTTTTTCTGATCGAACTGGAACCCCTGCGAATCGTGGAGGCCGTCGAGAAACGGGTCGCTCCAGTAGTAATTGCTGTTGAGGAACCCCGGGTCGAGGTCCAAAATTACCCCTTTAAGGGGCGAATGCAACAAGAAGTAATCCTGGGCCAGCACCTCGGAGAGCAGCAGCTCGCCCATGAACGTGGCCATGTTGACGGCAGGGAAAGACCGTATGGCCGAAGGATCGACGCCGTAATATGCGGGGGAGCTTCCCACCACGGCGACCTGGAACGCAGCGCACCGTTTCCAGAACAGCTTGAGCTTCTCGGTGATGGTGAGCTGCGAACCGTAGTTGCCCTCCATGGGCACGTCGTACTTGGCAAAATCCGCATAGGGGTCGGGGAATTCCGACACCTGGGCCGGATCTATCCAAAGGTAAGGGTCGCAAAGTCCGTCGCCCTGGGCCACTTTGAGGTACGACGAATCCTTGAGCGAAATCAGATACAGGGTGCCGTATGAACCGGAGCTCTGCTTCGCGATTGCCGCAGCAAAATCCGGATGATTCGACCACTTCACATCGTCCCATTCGGCAAAGCCCGAGGGTTTTTCAAACCACTTTTGAACATGGTTGGGACAGGCAACGCACGAATTGCAGATAAAGATTATCGAATGGAATTCATACGGTTTTCCGACAACCGTGCTTGTTTTAGAATATCCGAAATCGAGAAACATGAGCTGGTCGGGATTCGAAATGCTCGGGGAAATCGACACGTTGCACACCTGAATCGTATCGGTGTTGGTGCCCGAATAGGGGGGGAGAAAATATCGCGACAGGAAATTTTCTTTCACATCATAGAGATAGGCCCTTGGATACCCGGTGGCAAGATACATTCCGTTTTTCGAAAATCCCCCGTTAAAGGAACCCTTTGCCGTTACCACTTGGGGCGAGGCGGATATCTTGCCGGCGGCACAATGCCAAAGCAGGGTGCGTTGGGAAATCCATTGCGGGTCGTTATCCATGGTAGCGGCCTCGGCGCACACCAGGCACGTGTCGCCGGTCGCCGTGTCTACCCACCACGAAGGAAAATATGCGGACGCCGAGGCAGAGGTGCGGTCGCTGGGTGTCAGCGAATCGCCGAGCTTCCATACCGTGGTCTGTGAAGGAGAGGAGAATCCCATGTCTTTTGAACCGTATGCCACGTAGGCGCCGTTGGGAGATATCCGCGGCCCGAACGGCGTGGCCGTATCTCCAATCAGGCGCACGGCCGGCGCGGGAGAGGTAAAATCGATGTAGCACCCCCTGCGCCTGATACCGTTATCCTTGACAAAAGCAATTTTGAGCGACGATGTGCCGACAAACGTTGACAGGTCCGATTTCGCGCAGGTCACGGTGATGCCGAGCGTGTCGCTCGCGTGAACCTGCGGCCTGCCGGACGTGTCCGGAAAGAAAACGCCGAGCACCGTGCGGAAACCGATGTGCGGGCTGGTCACAAGCGCCGGGGCCTTGTAGGGCTCCTCGCTGCGGCTGCTCGAGCGCAGGAACGACGTGCCGAGCTGAAAGCAGCCCCCCCGCACCGGGCGCTCGTAGGTCGCCTCGAATTGCTCGAGCGTCAGGTTGGTGGGTCCAATTGTGTTTGTGACAGGCGAATCGGGGTACGGTGCAAGCCAGTCCTCCACGAGCTCGGAAACGTTGCCTGCCATGTCGAACAGCCCGAAGGCGTTGGGCCGCGTATGTCCCACCGGGTGCGTGGTGCCTCTTGCATTGGTGGAATTCCAGGCATAGGCGCCCGCAGAAGCGGAATCGGCGGTGCTGTCGCCCCAGAAATAATCCGACGTCGTTCCCGCGCGGCACGCGTATTCCCATTCCGCCTCGGTGGGAAGCCGGTATCCCATGCGGTCGTAATGAACCTCCAGGTTCTCGAGCATGTAGGGACACGCCCCCGCCGTCGGGCATACCGCGTCGTAGCTGTACACCGTGTCGTATCCGTCAATCTTGCTTCGCGCGTTGCAGAACAGCGCCGCGTCGTACCAGGTCACGTAATACACCGGGAAGCTGTCGCCCACGCCGAAGGTCCCCTGCGTGGCATTGGCCGTGGAAGGGTTTGTCCCCATCAGCGTCCGGTACATGCCCTGCGTCACTTCGCATTTGTCCATAAAGTAGGCGTAGGTGAAACGAACCGGGTGCGGCGGCCGCTCGATGTCGTACGACATGCCGCTTTTCGACCCCATCAGGAATACGGCTCCGGCGGACCGGATCTCCACCATCTGCGCCGAGCCGGGCCTTTTGGCAAACCTGGCCGTGACGGAAACGTTCTTGGACGCTATAATGCGCAATGGATTGGCGGTGGAACGGACGTCCCCGAAAAATCCAATAAAAACATATCCGGAGTTCGCGGCCGCTGTGACCACTGCTTCGCTTCCCACAGCCACTTTGCCGCCGACAGGGAAAACAGACACCGTGCCGTTGGAGTCGGCAGATGCGGTGATGGTTATCCTGGCGACGTTCGGGGAACCGAGCTGGTCAAGCGAGCACGAACCAAGGAGTAAGGCAATGGCCGGCAGAATAGCATAGGCGGCAATTGCGTGGCACACGGGTGAGTTTTGCTTTGACATAATCAATTGAATACGTTTGATGATCGCCATGATTGAGCAATTCTTGTTGATTCCCGCGTGTTCGCTGCTGCTCTGTCGCAGGGAAAATACATCGGAGGACGGAACGTTGGAACATGGGCGAGACTACGCTGGCAATGTGGAGCAGGGTGAGCTGAGGCCGGGTGGTGACTTCCTGGCTCCGACGAGGTCGAGGACGGATTTGAGGTGAGTAACAAAAAGGGATTTCAAAGACTAAACTCAAAGCACACTTATTGGACTGCGCCCCCAAGGTCGAGATAATTTCATGAGAATTTAGGAAGACCCTGACCGGCTCGTATTTTTAACCCAAAGGAGCCGGTATGAAGAAATATAGACATTTTCCGTTGGAATACAAACAACGGATTGTTCAAGAGG
>DATFYJ010000045.1:0-7054 GCA_035315105.1 Chitinivibrionales bacterium | reverse complement strand
TCGATGCCGCCGTGGAAATGGTAGATGTCGAACCCATACAGGTCGTACTTCTTTGCAAGGCGGGAAAACTCCACGGCCCGCCACTCGTCACGCAGGGCGAGATAGGCCGCTTCGACAGGACCGACCGGTTTGTATTCATGCATGCCGCCGCGGGAGGCTTTCTGCATGATCCTCTGTTCTGCCTGCGCCTCGCGTCTCGCCCGCAGCGCGTGCAGCCAGGCCGGATCAAACAGCCGCTTGTTAAGGCATAGGTCTTCGGGAATGTTGCCCCGGTGCTTGTAGAGGGTGAGGAGCCGGCCGGAATGTCCCACAGACTCGTACACTTTGCAGAATGTCAACGGAACGTTGACCGTGTTGAAATAGGAGAAATGAAGGCTCTTCACGCTTTGGATCCTTCCATCGCCTCTTCCATAAAATCAAGATACACCTTCTTCTCGTTTTCCCAGCAGAACTTTTCAGCGGCGGCGAGGCAGTTTTTCTTGTATGCGGCAAGGTCGGGAAACGCGGAAAGAAATCCTGCAAGGGCCTCGCGGATGCTTTCCACGCTCGACGGCGACACCACCCAGCCGAGCTTAAATTCCCGAACGATCCGCGAGATTTCCGGCCCGTCGCTGGCGATCACGGGGATTCCCGCATTGACATAATCGAACAGCTTGCTGGGCAGCGTGATCGTCATGTTGAGGCCGCGGGTCTCATGGATCACCTGGCCAAGATCAGCGTCTTTGAGGTAGTACACAAACTCGTCGCTTTTCACCGGATCAACAAAATGCACCCTGGCCGAAAGTCCGAGCCTTGCCGCCTCGGCCGCGAGATGCTCCCGGTAACCGCCCGCTCCCACGAGCGCGAAATGCAGGGGGGACAGCGGCTCCATGGCGCGCACGAGCGGAAGCAGGCCCCGGTTCTCCGCGATCTCTCCTTTGTAAATTACCAGCGGCGTGTCCGACCCTATGCAGAGGCGCCTCCGAAGCCGGCCGTCCGGCGGGGCCGCATATTCACTTCTATTCGGGACGTTTAATATCGTCGCGGTATGTGGTATTCCAAAATCCTTTTGCAGCAGCCTCTCAGTGGAATTGCACACCGCTGCGACGTTCCGCGCTCGCCTGACCCCGAATCTCTCCAACAGCAGCCACACGCGACGCATCACCGGCTTGCCCACCAGCTGATCCACGCCCTGGAAATATTCGAGGGAGAAATAATTATAGCGGCTGCGGTTGAATCCTGCGGCGATCCTCACCGGCACAAGTGCGGGAGGATCCACCGCCTCGTACAGCCGGGCTTTCAAGCGGAGCAGCACGATTGCCAGTGAGAAAAAATAGCGGACGAAAAAGAATTTTCCCCTGATGGCTTTCGCCGGAATAGTGATCGGAAACACATCGATTCCCGGCCACGCGGGATTTCCTTCGCCGCGCCTGTTCTCCCACGAAACAAACGCAACCCTGTATCCCTTTTCTGTAAGCGCCGACGCCTGCCGGTGGAAAAACGGATAGTACCGCGCGTCGGCGAGATGCACGATGCAGACGTCGTAGGGCATGCGGGGGATCGGTTTGGAAACAATCATAGCTTTACGTACGCGACAGGAGTGAACGGTACACCGCATCGATTGCCGCAAAATGCCTGCTCGGGGAGAATGCCTCGGCCACGTGTGCGCGGGCGGCGGCGCCGAGCCTTTTCCCGAGGCCGTCGTCGCATGCAAGCCGCATGACCCGGTCCGCAGCACCGGCAACATCGTACTGTTTGACAAGAAACCCGTGTTCGCCGTTCACAAAACATTCGCCCACCCCGCCGCAATCAAAGGCGACCACGGGAACGGCCATGGCCATTGCCTCAAGCAGCACGCCGCCGAGGCCCTCCTGGTAGTTCGGAAGGTGCGCCAGCACCGCGGCATGCGACAGTATTGCCGGAATCTCCTCGTGCCGCACCTGCCCAACCACAGTGATTGACTTATCCACGCCCAGCGCCTTCATGAGTTTTTCCATGGCCTCAAAGTAACGCTCGTGGCCCGGCTCCCTGCCTCCCACGATAATATATTGCATGCGGCCCGGAGCGGCCTTTTCGCAGGCCGCGGCCATGCGGATGAAATGTTCGTGGCCCTTGACACGAAGGAATTTCCCGATGGTGACCACCGCGGGTCTGCCGGCGGCGATGGACGCGAGCCGCCGATACGACCTCGTCGCGTCAAAAAGCAGAGGATCGGGGCCCGGGTCATATACGACCGCGGCGCGCCCGGCGGGCAGCCCGCTTTTGCGCAGCACGGCCCGCGAAATGCACACCGCTGCATCGGCAAACAGCGCGCTCCACAAACGGAACGCCGCCCGCCCCGCGAAGGTCTCGACGGCCCGCCTCACATGGGCCACCACCCGCGCGCCCGAAAGCGCAGCGCACGGATAGAACGGAGCGTCGATGATATCGGAAAAATGGACAAGCGCGAATCGCTTCCCCTTCATGAACCGGTACAAACGCCAAAGTGCGGCCGGCAGCCCGAGAGAGAAGCGGAAGAACGCCGCGCCCCTCCGTGCCGAGCGCGCGCGGGAAAACGGGACAATGGATACCGGCACGCCGGCCGCCGAAAGCCTGTCTGCGAATTCACCCGGTTCCGGAACCACGGCGTGCACTTCGTAGCCGGGGTCCTTTAGGTACCGCATGATAAGCGCATGCGTGCAGATCGGCATGCCCGTGTCAAAGGATGCCACCGACGAGAAAAAACAGATTCTCGTTCTGGAAAGCGTGCCGTCCCCGACGTTCTTCTTAGTTCCGATCTCTGGCATTTGAACGCTCCATCAGGGAAATATACATTTCCGTTCCTGGCTTCCGTCCGGCAGCTTCGCCCGCCCGCGTCACGATAAAAAAGGCCGGACCGTTTGCACGGCCCGGCCTGTCGCGAAGCACATTCACGGCGCACGCATGCGTGCGTTCATCTCCCGAAATGGATTTCCTGCGCTTCACTCTCGTTGGCAGTTCCTGCTTGGGCCGGCGAGCCTGCCTCAGTTTGAGCCGCCTGAGGCGCCGTCGCCGCTACTGCGCCGACAGCAGGCTGGGATGCCGCCGGGGCCGGCGTTGCGGCCTGAGGCTGACCTGCGGCTGCCTGCTCCTCTGCCGTAAGGATCCTCCTGCGCACAAGCACTTTTCTGCCGTGAAGAACCTCTGTGTTCTCCGGAACAATGGCGAGAGGTTCTTTTTCCACAACAGGCTGGCTCACGGCAACGCTCGGCAACGGATTCTGCATCGGTTCCCGCACAGGAGTAACCGCCGCCGAAGGCGCGGGTGCGACTGCCGGCGGGTTTGCAGTAAATGGCATCGGCTGTTCGTTGCGTGGCCTGTCTGTTTCCGGGCCCCTGTTCCTGTCCCTGAAGTGGCCGCCCTGCGGTCTGTTGTTTCTGTCCCTTCTCCGGAAATCGTCGTCGCGTCCGCGGTTCGGCCTGCTGTTGTCGGGCCTCCGCTGGGAATTCTGGGGCGGCGCCATGACGTCCCGTATGTTCTTGCGGGCGTTTTCCTGGTCCCGCTCGGCATTCTTGAGTTTAAGATTTATGTCCCGCAGTGATGTCTCGATGCGATCGACCGGCTGCGGTTCCGGCCGAATAAACGGTTTTTGTCTCTGATCCATCATAGGCCTCTTGTTGAAACGGTTGTCGTCGCGTCTTTTCCCAAGGTCACGGGTGTCATTGTTCGCGGGCGAAACCGCTGCGGGTGCGGGCTTTGCAGCCGCTTTTCTGCCGTTAACAATAAGAATAATCGACACTATCTGAAGAATGATGATAATGGCAGACGCTGAAAGTACCAGGAGTGCTGAATCCATAGTGAAAAAGCTCCATAAGGTTTGATAATAGTTGTATTGCTAATAGCGTTGGTGCATTGTCGCTGGTGCTAGTTCGCTCTTTACAAGCGTATGGTTTTCCGGCGCGCTCATTGTGCGCGCAACGCATGTTTTCCAAAAAGTCAAGCAGCCCTTCCGCGTTTGCGCGAAACAGGGCGTTACCGTACAGGGACACGTTGAGCAATTAACCTTTTGCTGCCGCAGGCCTCCTTTCTTGTTTTGCCAATAGACGGCGCGGCCCCGGACGCCGCGTTATCCCGTTTGTCAAACACCAACAGGGACCGCACCTGCCGCTTTCGGGTTTCAACAGGGCGGCCTCTTGATGAGCATGGTCAACAGGTTGATCTTCTTCGTCGCCGGGTAAGTTCTGCTCCGCAGGAAAACGAGAACGAGGAGGAAGAAAAAGAAGTTGACGATCCGGACGATTTCCATGGGGCTGTTTAACGACAGCCCTCGAATACCCCTAATTGCGGCTTTACCATATGAAAAGATACGTTCCGGCGCTTGCGGGATGCAAGAAATCAGGAAAAAAAATCACCCGCCCATTCCTCTTACCGCGGCGGATTTATGGCCAGCTTTTCTATCCCGCTCTTCACCACTTTCTGGTTGAGTTTGTCCACCGCAATCACCTGGTACAGGTACACGCCCGGCGAAAGTCTGTTGCCGAAATTATCCCTTCCGTCAAACAACTCGCCCCGTTTTGCGTCTTTGAACACCCGCACCAGGCGGCCGGACAGCGTGAACAGTCTTATGGTGACGACGACCCGGTCCTGATCACTCACCGTCACGGTCTTCGACAGGTCGTAGTAGAAGGAACTCGACTGCCCCATCGCCACCGGGTTCGGATAGGTAAACACGTGGTACAGGGCCAGGTCTTCCTGCGCGATAACGTCAAGTGCGACGCTTCGCTTCGCCACATTGCCGAGAAGGTCCTGCGCGGTGATGTTCATGGTATAGGAACCCGGCGTCATTGTCCCGGCGTCAAAGGTCCAGCTTGCAGTACCGCGCCGGTAGTCCCCCTGTCCGAACTGGAACTTGTGGTCGATGTTGGTGCGGGCGATGATGCCGGGAACCTCAAACGTTATTCCCTGGTCCGGTCCGGTGGAAACCGCATCGATGCCGCTGGAATCGAACAGCATTATTTCGATTGTCAAGGGGAGCGGCGCCGTTATCTTGTCGGTGGACGAAGCGCCCGTGCTCGACGCGGCAACCGCGGTCGAGGACCCGCCCTGGTACACCGGCCGGACCGATATCGACGGGCCCACGGTATCGGTGATCTTGGTGGAGGCAAACCCGTGGAAAATGAATCCCTTGTTGCATCCGAGCGCAACGCTGTTGCCGAGCCAGCCATACCCTGTGAGCCGGATGCCGAGAGTATTGAAGGTGACGTTCTTTGGCAGGAGAATATGCTGTTCTAACGTGCCGTTGACAATCTGCGTCTGGCCCGCGAAGATCGGGGCGCCGGGCATTTCGTAGGTGAAGTTGGTATCTGCGCCGCCGTCCTTGCGCTTGGTGACATACGGCGGATTGAACAGGCTCAGCTGGATTTTCGCATTGCCGCCGGAGCCGAACTGAAGGTCGGGGGTGCCGTCCTTCCTCAGAATTGTTCCCCGTATGGTCACCTGCTGCAACGCCTTGAGCGTATCTTTGAGCACCGTGCCGGCGTTGTCGACGATGGTGAACGAAACCCTGCGCGCCGGCCTCAGGAGTTCCATCGAAGGATCGCCCAGATACGAGTACACCTTCTGGTTTTGGTCTCCCGCGCCTGCCTTTGCATACGCAAGCGCCTGGCCCATGGTCCGGGCAGCGGAATCGGTGGTGTCAAAGCAGAACCCGAAGAAAAACGTAGCCAGTTTATCGTTGTCGGAAGCATATGCTTCGCGCGTTGCCGATATGGTGGTGATGGCGCCGCTGGTCTGGGCCAGCACCATGTATTCGGCCAGGCACCGCACGGTGCCCGGGAGGTCAAATTCTCCGACCGAACACGAAAACGCGGAGAAAAGGGGATACTGCCCGTTGTTCTGCAGATTGCCGATGTCCTCGGCCATAAAGATATGCTCGTCGGCGAGCACGTTGGCGGCGCCGTGGCCGAAATAGTTGACATAAGCAACGCCGTTGTTGATCCCGTCGATGAGCGCCTGTTTTGCCCCGGGTTTTTCGTGCTGCGCGTTCCACGGGTATTCGAACAGATAGTCCTTCTTCATGTCGATCGCAGGGCACAGATTCTCAATAAGGGTGTCGATTTTCTCGGACGATTCCAGATGCTGCGTACCAAGCGGGTCCGGCTGGGTGCCCTGCATGTCGTCGTCGGCGACAAGAAGCATCCTGTTGCGCCAGGCGCCGAAATCGAAACCCGCCACAGAGGGGTCTTCCATCTGCATGATTTTGTGGACCGCCTGCGACGCGTCCTGAGCCGTCTTGCAGGGAATGCGGCCCAGAAAACAATCCGGCGTGGCGGACGAAAGGTCAGGAGTGTCGCCTGGGTCCAGATACACAAAAAAATCCTCAATGCACAAGTCGTTGAATTCCATCACCGGGAGAAAGCTTGTGTCTTGGGTCGCTATGTTCCGGTAATCGTAATGACCATGGCCCATCAGCACCACGTATTCGAACGCCATGTGCCATTGGGAAGCCATGTTGGCACGCACATACTCAAGGCAGTTGCGCAATGCCGAAGGATCGGTGTTGCCGCCCGAGAACTGATTATAAATGTCGGTAATCGATATGGCCATGGGATTGCCGAATCGGCCGATGTTTTTCTTGTGCCGCGCAAGCGTCTGCGCATTAACCATGAAATTGGGATGCGTTACAATGAGATAGTCAATCGAATCAGGGTAAGGGAACGTGCGCAGGTCCCTTACCGTAAAATTCGACCCGCTCACGGAAGCCACCGGCGTCATTACCGGGGCATTGCCCACCGCCTGCTGGGTGCACACGTAGTACCGCACGCCGATGCCGGCCGTGTCGGTCCACTCGTATGTGCCGCCGCCCCGCACCGTGTCAACCAGCGATATCGAAGCGTCGGCGTTGGCGATTCTCACAATGTATACCAGGTCGGCGGGAAGGCCGCTCAGCCTGTAGCGCACTATGCCGGAATCTTCAGGTGAAAACACGGTCATTGAGGACTGGTTTGTCATGTCGAGCTTTTCCCAATATTTGAACTCCACCTGCTTCAGCTCGACGGTGTCGCCAATGCTGGCGCTTATGGAAAAAGCGACGCTGCTGCCTGCGCTGTACGAAAAG
>DATFYJ010000044.1:0-7719 GCA_035315105.1 Chitinivibrionales bacterium | reverse complement strand
AGTCTTGTCCGCCGTCTCGCTCGACGACCTGCCGCTCTGCAGGCTGGACATTGACGAATGCAATGAGGCGCTGCGTCTCGGCCTTTCCGCGGAAACCGTGGCCGCTGTCGAAGAGGCGACGGGCGGCGTCGCAATGGTGGTCCGCGACCTCTTTACGTATGCAAAAAGCGGGACCGTCCCGGCCGACATGCTTGACGCCGCGGGAAATGCCGAAACCATGCGCGACAAAATGACCACCGTCGTCGCGCGCTTCCTCGCCGCCCAAACGGACGAACGCACCAAGGCCCGCGTCGTGCACCTGGCCATGCTCGGCAGGGCCGACGCTGGTCTCCTTGCCGCGCTCTGGAACGTTTCCGCGTCCGAGACAGGCGCCGAAATGCTCCGGCTTTCGGAGAAATTTCCCTTCATTGAGGAAAAGGCCATGCACAACGGCGTGTCGCTGCTCTTCCGAGGACACCTTATCGGCTGGCTTGCCAAAGCGTCCTCACCGTACGCCGGTGTTATCAAAGAGTTTGGGCAGGCCGCAGTTGCCTATTACAACGACCAGCTGTCCCAGCTCGTCACAGCGATACCTGCGCCCGACAAGAGATTTGTTGACGACCGCTTTGAGGAGGCTCTGCTCGGCAGCATAAGAACCCTCCTGTGGCACGACCATGCCAAGCTCAAGAGCGTCATTCCGGGTACCTTCCTCGAGTGCCTGCTGTACAACCAGGTACTTGCCGGGCGGATCCTTGCCGCGGCCGAAGAATTTGCTGCCGCGCTCAAGCCCGATCTTGCCGGTCTGTTCAACATCCTTTCCTCAGGGCTTCTCGCCGCGGAAGGTCAGCCCTTGTTCGGCGGCGAAAAGCCCGCGCCCGCCGAGCTTTCCATGCTCTCGGCACTCGAGATCGCTGCAGGCACGCTCACGCCGCAGCAGCAGGCGATTCTCAGGTTGCGCGCGGCGTCCTGCGCTTGCAGGGCGCTCGACTACCAGCGCGCGCTCGACGAGCTTGAAAAATGCGAACATTTTGCGGACGAATCGGACCTGTTCTGCCAGGCGCTTGTGGAAGGATACTGCGGAGCGGGCAGCGCGTTCTATGCTGCGGAAAAGTACGAAATGTCAACAAAGGCGTTCGGCAAGGCCGCCGAGATCCGGCCCGGGCTGTTTGATGCCTGGTACTGCCTCGGCTCTTCCTATGCCGCACTCAAGCGGCATGCTCAGGCCGAAGATTCGTTTACAAAGGCAGCAGCGTGCAGGCCCGAAAGCTTTGAAGCGCACAACGCGCTCGCGACGGAGCGGTTCGCACAGAAGAAATACGGGGACGCTGCGGCGTCGTACGCCAAAGCGGCAGGCCTCAACCCCGGCGCGGCCGAAACGTGGCACATGCTCGGTCTTTCGCACGCGGCGCTGTCCAGAAGCGCCGAAGCCGTCGAGGCATACAGAAAAGCAATCGCGATCTCCGCAGGCGACGCCGCTCTCTGGTTCGACCTTGCGGAAAGCCAGGGCGCCGTGGGAAGCGCCGGAGACTCCATTGCGTCGTGCAGAAAAGCGCTCGAATTGAACCCGTCCCTTCAGAAGGCCGCCGTGCTGCTCGGCCGGCAGTTGAGCGCCGCGGGAAATTTCCCGGAAGCCGCGAAGGCCTTCGAGACAGCCGCCCGTCTCAGCCCGAAAGACGAGACGGTGTGGTACAGCCTCGGCTGCGCCCAGTTGGAAAGCGGGGATGCGAAAAAGGCCGTGCAATCCTTTGCAAAGGCGACCGACATCAACAAGGATTTCGCCGACGCGCACAACAAGTCAGGTCTCGCCCTTTTTAGGGAAAAGGACCTTGACGGAGCGGTCGCCGCATACAAGAAAGCGGTAAAGGCCGATCCGGCGCATTTCGAAGCGTACCTCAATCTCGGCAGCGCCCACGTTGCGCGCAAGGAACTCGAGAAGGCGCTGACCGCGTTTACAAAGGCCGCAGACATCAAACCGGATCTGGACGCCGCCTGGTATAACGCGGGGCTTGTCTGCAGCGACCTTGGAAGGTTCGGCGATGCCCTTGAGCCGCTTTCAAAGGCCGCAGCGCTCTCGCCTGCCAAACAGGAGATATGGACGGCAAAGGGGCTTGCGCTCGGCAAGCTTGACAAAAACGAAGAGGCGGCGGGTTGTTTTGCAAAGGCGGCAGAGCTTTCCCCGCAGTCCTTCGACGCGTGGTACCGGCTCGGTTGCGCGCTGGAAAGCTCAACAAAATACGGCGAGGCAGTTGATGCGTTTGCAAAGGCCTCGGGGCTTTCGCCCCGCTCTGCGGACGCATGGCACCATCTCGGCCTTGCGCACGCGGCACTCGGGCAGCACGACCGGGCAACTGCCGCCTTCGGCAAGGCGGTTGCCATCGACCCTACGGCGGGCGAAACATGGCACCTTCTCGGTGTTTCCCATCAGCAGGACGGCCGTTTTGACGAAGCGGTGCGTGCTTTTCGCGAGGCGGCAAAATTGCTGCCCGGTAAGCAGGAATCTTGGCACGGCGCCGGGCTGTGCAGCTATTACCTGAAAAAGTATGACGATGCCATTGAGCTTCTTTCCAAGGCAAAAGACCTTTCTCCCGACACCAAGGACACTCTGTATACGCTCGCGCTGTCCTTTCACGCAAAAAGCGACTATGCTCAGGCCGCGGCATTATACCGCAGGACCCTGGAGCTTGCGCCCGCCATGGCAAACGCCCGCATGAACCTTGCGCTGTCGCTTCACGCCCTCAAGCAATACGGTGAGGCCGTTGCGGTGTACAGAAAGATCGCCGAAGAACAGCCTGCAAACGCCGACGTGTGGTACAACATGGGATTGGCCTGCGAAGCCCAAGGCGGCAGCGAAGAGGCCGTTGCTGCCTACGCAAAGGCGGCGGAACTCGCGCCGGACAAGATCGCCGCGTGGACCGGCATGGGAACCATCCAGGTATCGCTCGAACGGTATGCCGACGCAATTGCGTCGTTCACCAAGGCGGTCGGGCTGCAAAGCGACAACGCCGACGCCTGGGCGAACATCGCCCGCGCGTCGTACTATATCGGCCGCTTCGACGATGCCGTCGCCGCATACGCAAAAGTCAACGGGCTCAGGCCCGGCGACGCGTCCGCATGGGGCGGCCTCGGCCTCACCTACTATACAATGGGGAACTACCCGAAGGCCATCGAGGCGAGCGAGAAGGCGCTTGCGATAAAGCCGGACGAGCTCTGGATCCAGGTCAATCTTGCGCTGGCCGCGGTGATGGCCCTCAACCTTGACAAGGCGAAATCGGCGTTCGGGAAAATCATCGATCTCGCAAAAACGCCGAACGATCTGCTGCACCCCATTGCCAACCTCAAGGAGCTTGTCGCGCGGAACCCGAACCTGGGGCCCGCGAGGGAAATACTTGCGAAACTGGAAGAGGCGTGGCGGAAATTGAAAAAATGACACCCTTAGGGTAACTTGTTTTGAGCGGGGGGAGGTTTCCCCCTCACTCCGGCCGCCTTCGGCGTCCTCCGCTACCCCCTCCTGGGTGCACCCCTAGAAAGATTAGTTGCAGGAATCAATCTTTGGTTGTGGGGCACCCGCGAAGAGCAGGGGAATAACAGCCACATTGCGCGGCAACATCCTCCCGGAATTCGCCACCCGCCACAATCGCGCATTTCTTTATTGTCAATTTTCCCTCAGGTTGCAACCTTTTCATCATCGTCGAGAGCGCCTCACCTTCAGCCCAAATTGCCTGGGCCCGTTTCTTTTCGCGGCGATCCATTTTATGGCGGGCAGAGGGCGCACACCGACCGGAAGACCTCGGTTGACAGGTAGCGGTCTCCCCGGTCGGGAAGAATGACCACGACGGTGGACCCGCGGGGAAGGTCCCGCGCGGCGTGCATGGCGCCCCATAGGGCGGCGCCGCTCGAAATGCCGCAGAACAGCCCCTCCCGGAGAGCAAGCTCGCGCGTCGTGTTGAAGGCGTTCTCGTCGGAACAGGTTATCTTCCTGTCAAGAAGAGAAGGGTCGTATATTTCCGGAACTATGGATTCGCCCATGTTCTTGAGCCCCTGAATCCGGTGGTTAAGCTCGGGCTCCACGCCCGCCACCTTGACAGACGGATGCCGTTCTCTGAAATAGCGCGAACATCCCATGAGCGTGCCGGTGGTGCCCATGCCGGCGACGACAAGGGAGACAGGGCCTTTGGCGTCGCGGATAATTTCCGGAGCCGTTGTTTCGAAATGCGATTGCCAGTTGGCCTCGTTGGCGAACTGGTTGGGCATGTAATACCGGTCGCCATCCTGTTCCATGATGGCATGCGCGCGCCGGATGGCGCCGTCGGTCTTTTCGCACCCGGGCGTAAGCTCGATTTCCGCGCCCAGAGCCATAAGGATCGAGCGCCGCTCCTGGCTCACGCAGGACGGCATGGTGAGCTTGATGCGGAATCCCATGGCCGCGGCGATCATTGCCATGCCGATGCCGGTGTTGCCGGAAGTCGGTTCAAGGATGATTTTATCTTTTGTCAATTTACCCGACTCGACCGCGGTCTTGAGCATGTAGTAGGCGGGTCTGTCCTTCACTGATCCTCCGGGATTTGCCCCTTCAAGTTTTGCGAGCATGCGCACGCCCGTGGCGTCGCTGTCCCATATCCGCCTGATCGTAACAAGCGGGGTGTTGCCGATGATGTCCGTTACGCTCATGGATGCTTCCTCCTTCTTGGATGATTCCCTGTTAAGGCAGTACACGAATATAGGAAGTCGGGAAGTCCGGAGTCAAGGGTGCGTCAGCCGCGTACTTTCTTCTCAATTTGTGCGGCTTGTTGACCTCAGGTGCCGTAGACCGCGGTAATCACCTGACATACAATCAATAACATTGGCAGAAAGATCAAGACACATCCTTCTTCGGGGTGATTACTCCTCACCGCGGCATTAATTTCTTATTCTTGAAATTCCTGATTTGCTTTCCTAATATTGATGAGAAATAGCGGTTCCTCCGGGATATCGCACAGTATTTGCTGCACAAAAGCGTGACTGACGTGCCTTGTAGGACCTCAACCCCAAAACAAACCACTGGATTGTACATGAGCAGTGCTCCATTGCGCGTGGGCACCTCCTTGTGCATGTTCTAAAGGTAGGCATCAATTTTCATTGGCTCCCTATGCTTATATTGATTATATTATTGCAAGAAGGCAACCGCATAAGAATCGTTCATTTATGCGGATAAGCCGTGATGGTGTTTCGTTGCGAAAGGAGAGTTCGAAGTGAACAAGATTTTCCAGACCGTCGCCAAAGCAACACCGGTAATCCTGGTTCTCGCGTTGTTCTGTTCCAATCCGGTAAAGGATGTCGCTTGGCGCACCAGCATCGACCTGCCCATTACGGCCAACAAAAAATTCATTCTCGCCGCAATGATGGACACGATTTTCTTCAATAAACAGCAGGTGCTGACAACCACCACCTACGACACCATCAAGGTGCCGGGGAAGCCGGACAGTATCGCCAAGATCATCGACACCACCATGATGATCATGAAGGCTTATCCGCTGTACGATACGGCCACCAAGAAGACCATACCGGACACTGTTGCTTTCGGCATTCCCACCCGGGACACTGTGCAAGACACGATAAGTGAAGACAGCCTTGCGGACAAATACTACACGGACATTTTTGGCCCCATTCCACTGTCCGGAGCACCCAACGACACCATAACGGTTCCGTTGACGGGCAACTACACTGCCAACACTCAGATCGTCACGCCGGCAACGCCAGTGACGCTCCAATTGGTGTATCATATCGAGCTCAAAGACACTCCCCAGTCCGCGAATGTGACGGTCGTCAACAATTCTTCTACAGATTTTGGCAGTGTTGCCATTACCGCAGGCACCCTTGGCACATCCACTGTAACCAATTTGGCGCACAACACAAGCGATACCGCACAATTCGATGCACGCGCCAAGATAATAGACAGCGTGATGATGGTGTCGGTGACCGTCACCCCTTCCACAACCGGGTCATTTGCCGCCGGAGGCACAGACAACCTGCAGGTCATCCTTTCGTTTAACGGCCTTGTTGCAAACAAGGTGGTGGCAAAGGACTCTTTGCTTATCAATTATCATCGTGTCTTTACAAATGCTTACAAGCTTACCGACACCGTGAGCGTATACTACATCGATATCTTGAGGGGATTTTTCAACTACCTGGTCACCAACAATACCGGCCTTGAGCTGAATATGCTGGTAAACCACAGAAACCTGTGGACCACTGATTTTGCCGCACGTCATATTCCTCCTCTCGATTCAGTAGCCGGCCTTGTCGGCCTCACCCTGAGCGATTCCAATGAAGGATACGAGGGAACAATCACGCCTCAAGTAGTCGTCATTCCGCCCAAACAGACTGCCAAGGTGACCTCCAAGGAAAACCTGTCCGGCTACCGGATGTTTCCGGAATGGGAATGGAATACCTACGATAATGATAGTGAATCGGTAACAAAAGTCGACTATGACATCACCGTGGCGGCGCACGGAACGCGGGTGACGCTGAATGCGGGCGACTCGCTCAATTTCATCATCCGTACAACGTCGTTCAAATTCGACAAGATGTACGGCGTGTCGATGCTTCCCTACCACAGAAAGAGCGATCCCAAGAGCATTCCCGTCTCGCTTCCCTGGAGCAAGTCCGTCACGGATTCGCTGCGCAATAATTTCATTCTCCAGAGAGTTATTGCAAAAGTGTCGACGAACATGAACATCCCCGCCGGTGCGTTCATCGACACCATGCACGTTTTCTACACGATCTCCAGCACCACCGACACTACCGTAAGCGTCTCGGATTCGGAAGTCTTTGTCCATGTGTCGCGGGATTCAGCATATTTGCGGTCCGTTGACATTACCAAGGTGGTCAATAACTATCCCGACTCGGTGAGGATAAAAGTCTCGGCCACGGTCCCGAACAACACAACCCTTATGGCGGTAAACGATCTTCTCGTGCCGACGGATGCCGATTACACCAAATATGTGGGACGGATGATCATCCACGCACAGGCGAACTATAACCTTGTGGCTGCTCTCTGGTGGACGGTTGCCGACACCACGGTCATGGACCTCGGCGGCACAAGGGTCGATCTGGGCGATGCAAGCGGCGTGCTCAACATCATTGAAAAAATGCGCGACCGTCATGACAGCCTGAATGTCAAGGTCACCAATTTCACCAACGTGGACCTCAAATTGTATTCCCTCATCGCCACCGATACATCCCAAATCGCTGCGCTCGTGGACACCAATAATGCGGGCTACATATCCACCAACGACTTTACGGCTCTCATCAACAACCCAACCCTCCGCCCGGGCTTTGTCAACCTTCTCGGCAGCGGATTGTGGATTCCGCCGAGAGACTCCACCCATTCCGTGGAGAACACCGTTGTTATAAGCGACGCGAACCTTGGCAAGCTCGTGAATGCCAAAAAAATCGGCATGCGCTGGGAAGTGCGGTTTATACCCCATGCCGCATCTGCCACATCGCCGGTGCCGGACGCGCTCTCCAATACCGATTGGCTCAAGCTCAATTCCTGGATTCATATAGACGGCGTCAATAGCATTGATTCGCTGTTACAATAGCAACCGTTGGGATTTCGACGCGCCCTTAAAGGCAACAGACCGATAGAAAGAGGTGCACGGGTAATGAACTCCGCACAAAAGCTAGCAGTCGCTGTTTTGTTCGCTGCGCCGGTAATCGCGCTTGCAGCCGTTGACCACGACCCCATGAGCGCCGGAGCAA
>DATFYJ010000043.1:0-3847 GCA_035315105.1 Chitinivibrionales bacterium | reverse complement strand
CCATCAATCGCATATATCAAGAGACGCTCGTGGAAAGCAACAGCGGACAAATCCCTCCCAACGGCCCTTCGAATCCGGCAAAAATAAAGGTCACCTTCCGTCAGGCAATGCACATCCTCCTTCCCTATTCATGGCATCGCGTACGGGATCAGCTGATCACCGTCGCGCCGGTCTGCCTGTACCTTGTCCTGTTTCAAATTCTCTTCCTGCGATACGGGCTTTCGAAGATCGGATGGGTCACCGGCGGGGTGGCGCTGGTCATTGTCGGCCTTGTCTTTTTTCTTGAGGGTGTGCGCATCGGCATGGTTCCCCTCGGCGAGACGGTGGGCGACACGCTTCCGAACAAAAGCAGCATGACCATGCTCCTCGTGTTCGCCTTTCTTCTGGGTAACCTTGCCGCGTTCGGCGAACCCGTGCTCGCAAGCCTCCAGATCGCGGGCTCCGGCGTCGACCCGGGCAAGGCGCCGCTCCTGTATTACTTGCTTGTCAAGAACCCGCTCCTGTTGAGCCTCACCGTTTCGCTGGGAAGCGGCGTCGCGGTCCTTCTCGGCACCCTACGGTTTGTCTATGGATGGAGCCTCAAGCCGCTCATTCTTCCGCTCGTGGGCGTCGCTATGATCCTCACGCTGCTCGCATCGTCCGATCGCGTCCTGAGCAGCGCTGTGGGACTGGCGTGGGACACCGGCGCGGTCATCGTGGGGCCGGTGCTGTGCCCGCTCGTGCTGTCGCTCGGGCTCGGCGTGTGCCGGGCAACGGGCAAAACCAACACCGGACTGGCCGGGTTCGGCATGGCGGGCCTGATCTCCGTGGTGCCGGTCGCCGCGGTAATCCTGCTGGCCTTCTTCCTGCAGCTCGCGGGCTGCGGCGTTCAGCACATTGACACGGTGCGAAACCAGGCCGGCGCGAGCGCAGGCGCATGGGAGGCTTTGGGAAGCTCTCTCGTGCTGGCGCTGCGGGCCGTTGCGCCTATCTTTATCTTCCTGTGGCTTTTTCTCCGGCTGGTGCTTAAGGAGCAGGCCGCTCCCGTCCCGCAGCTTATTTTGGGCGCGGGTTTCGCCGTTGCGGGACTGTTGCTGTTCAACTTCGGACTCAGCGTGGGCCTCTCCGAACTCGGCACCCAGGTGGGCAACCGCCTGCCGTTCTCCTTTTGTCCACCAGCGGAAGCCCTGTACCCGGACGCGGTCGGCAAAGCGCTGGCAGTCGCCTTCGGCGCGGTCCTCGGCTACGGCGCCACGCTCGCGGAACCAGCGTTCAACATCCTCGGCCGGCAGGTGGAGGACGTGACACAGGGCGCGTTCAAGAAATGGCTGTTTGGCCAGGCGGTCGCGATCGGCGTGGGCGTGGGCGCGGGCCTGGGAATCGTTTCGATCATCTGCAAAGTCAACCTGCTCTATCTATTGATACCGCCCTATGTTCTCCTTTTCATCCTCACCGTGGCAAGCGACGAGAAATACGTCAACATCGCCTGGGACGGGGGCGCCGTAACCACCGGACCGGTCACGGTCCCGCTCAAGATCGCCATCGGCATCGCGCTGAGCCGCGCCACGGGATTTGCCGAAGGGTTCGGGATCCTGGCGCTCGCCTCCGCGTATCCCGTCCTTAACATCCTGATTCTCGGACTCTACGTGCGACGATATGAAACAAAACCGGAACCGGCAATGGCCGCCATAACAGAGGGAGCTCACCAATGGCAATGACAAATGCGAATAACCGGCCGGCGCAGCCCGCGCAGGAACAGGAAGCGCTGGAGCTCATCACCTGCGTTGTCCAGCGCGGCAAGGCGGACAAGGTGGCAAAGGCCGCGCTTGAGGCCGGCGCAGGGGGCGCCACCATCTACTTCGCCCGGGGAATGGGCCTGAGGGAAAAACTGGGGCTGCTCGGCCTTGCCATTGTGCCGGAGAAGGAAGTGGTGCTTATCGTGTCAAATAAAGCCGCCACCAAAACAATATTCGACACCATGGTCCGGACTGCCAGGCTTGACGTGCCGGGTATGGGGATTGCGTATGTAACGCCGATTTCGATGTCTGCAGGACATATTGGGACGGATTTCACAAAAGTAAGTTGACTGTTGACCGTTTGCAGTTGGCGGCAGGATCGTACCGTGGAAAATTAAAGCAAGAGACACAGCATGGTCAAGCGAATAATCCCTCATCCTCGTCCCCGGAAAAACCGGCCTCGTCGCCCGTTTACCCGCTTTCTGTTCCTCGTTTTGGTGGCGGTTGGTGCGGCGCTGCTGCTGCAGCATTTCGTCCTCGACGTCATCCAGGTGACCTCCTCCTCGATGGCGCCCACGATAAACGTCGGGTGCCGCTATGTTCTTGACAAAATCACCTTTTGCGTCAGGAAACCCCGCGCAGGCGACGTGGCGGCTTTCCCCTCGCCTGTTCTGGCGGGCCACAACCTGGTGAAGCGGGTGATCGCCGTTGAGGGCGACACCCTCGAAATAAAAAGGAAGGACGTGTACGTCAACGGAAGAAAGACTGCCGAACCGTATGCCTATCATTCGCGCGACAGCGTGATTCTCATGGGAGACAATCTGGGGCCCCTTGCGGTCCCGGAGGGCATGGTCTTTGTGATGGGCGACAACCGCGACGAATCCGAAGACTCGCGCGACTGGAAGGATTCGACCACCGGCGGGCATATCTATTTTATTCCGGTGAACAAGATTCTTGGTAGAGTTATTCTTTTTAATCAATAAACAATCATCTTTCCATATTTAGTTAATGACTTGGTGGGGGAAGTATCCCCCTCGCTACGGCCTCCTCGGCCTTCGGCCTGCGATGTCCTGCGCTACCCCCTCCTGGGTGCACCCCAAGTGGATGCAGTTGCAGAAATCAAGCACCCGTGTGGGGGCACCCAAGGAGAGCGGCTGTAGAGGGAGCCGCCTACTGCTTTGTCTCTTTGTTACTTTGTTTCTTTGTGGCTATTTTCCTGCGGGAGCACCCAGAATGAGAAAGTTGAAAGGTTGAATTGTTTAAAAGTTCAACGAAAAACTTGTCGTTTTCCAATGAGGAGACGGATTGGCGCGAGTAGAGCAACTTGGCATAATGGAGTTCCGTCTCCGCGCGTTAGGGACGACTGGAGGTCCCGCCATAGCGGGATGCCGCCCGGCCCCGGCCCTGTGGGCCATAGAGCCGTGGCGGCCCGAGGCCAAAGGCCGACGACCCTTGGAAGCACCCGAAGGGGTGGACCGGAAGGAGAACCGACCCGAGCCTGAGTCTTGACGAGGGCGAGGGGAACGCCCAACTCTTGCTCTTGATTTCCAGGTGTCCCCACCATCAATTCTTCTCATGTTTATCTAATGCTAATGGTATTCCTTTTCCCCTCACAACCATCTATTTTGGATATACCAATTCCCTGCAACGCACAACCGCTGGAGTGCATATGCAAGTCGCATGGTGGGTCTGGCTGGTATTCGGGATCATCACGCTGTCGGCCGAGGCGATGACGCCGGGCGGATTCTACCTTATGTTTGTGGGCGCGGCGGCCATCATCACCGGCGCGCTTGCCCCGGTGATTCACACCGCGTGGATCGAGATATTGCTGTTTGCCTTCCTGTCAATATTTTCCATCACCGTCTTTCGCGCGCCGCTTGCCAGAAGGGTCGCACATTCCACGCCCAAAGCCGACGTGCAGGAGTTTTTGGGCGAGACCGGACGCGTGCTGGAGACCATTGCTCCCGGCGCCACCGGCAAGGTTGAACTCCGCGGAAGCACCTGGCAGGCGCGCAACGACGGGACGGCTCCGCTCGAGACGAACGCCGCGTGTGTTGTTGCGGCGCGCGACGGACTCAAGTTCATCGTAAAACCAAAGTAACCATTTTTCCCGGGAGGAACCCATGTCCGGA
>DATFYJ010000042.1:0-4805 GCA_035315105.1 Chitinivibrionales bacterium | reverse complement strand
GAAGCTCCTTGTCAGATGCGATGAGCCTGAGCCGCGGCCCGGCCTTCCCGAACCCCACAATGTCGCCCGCGGCAAGCTCGCGCTCGCCCGTCTTCTCCTCGTTCACGAACGTGCCGTTGGTGCTTTCGAGGTCCTGCAAGCTTATCCGGTCGCCGCTCTTGTAGATGATGGCATGATGCCCCGACACGCTCTTCTCCGCCGAATGGAGCGCGAGGGTGTTCTGGGAGCTGCGGCCCACACTCGTGGCGCCGTCGGCAAGACAATAGCGTCGGCCGACTTCGGAGCCCCGGACCACTTCCAGATAGTAATAGCTCATGATGACCGCGCCCGGACGGTTATGAATAGTATCGTTTGACAAGGTTTTCGAGAATGCCGTACCCGGAGGCCGCGCCCGGCAGCCGCAGCAGTTTCTCGAGGTCATGCTCCATGGCCGCGGCCGATTCGTACCGGTCGGCCGACTGCACCGACATCGCCTTCACCACCGCGGCCGAAAGCACCGCGGGAACCGCCGCCGGAAGCGGCTTGTACTGGCCGCTTGACTTTGCGGAAAGAAGCTCGGGAAGCATGGTCTGCGGGAACGCGCGCTCGCCCGTGAGAAACTCGTACAGCGTGAGGCCGAGTGCGTAGATGTCCACGCGCGCGGTGGTGGTCCCGCCTGTCAACTGCTCGGGCGCAAGGTACGGCAGCGTCCCGACCACGGCGCCCGTGTCGAGCGTGTGGATGCTCACTTCCTGCGGCCGCGCGATGCCGAAGTCGGTGAGCTTGATGCGGCCGCTCTTCGACAGCATGATGTTCGCGGGCTTGAGGTCGCGGTGGATCACGCCCTTGTAGGTGGTACCGTAGATGGTGGCGGACTTGCGGTGCGCGTACTCGAGCGCGCGGCATACAAGGATGCCCACGGCGGCTGTTTCCTGCGGGCTCAGCACCGGACATTTGTTCTGGACGTCGTCGAGCGCGGCCCCGGGCACGTACTCCATCTCGATATACGGAAGCGAATGCCACTCCCCCACATTGTAGAACTGCACGATGTTGGGGTGCTGGAGCTTTGACAGAATGCGTATTTCGGTCTCAAATCTTGCGAGCAGGTTTTCCGGCTGGCTGGGCTTTATCACCTTGACGGCGCGATAGACCTCGAGGCGGGGGTTCCACACCAGGTACACGTCGGCCATGCCGCCGCTGCCCAGGAACCGGACGATCCTGCCGCCCGCCAGGCTCTGAAAGCTCGCCGCCTGCTCCGGCGTCAGACGCACATCGGCCTTTGTGTCGCCGCCGGGCCGGATCGCCGGCCCTTCCTTTGCATACAGATGCTCCTCGGCCGCGGTGCCGGAAAACGTTTCGCCCGGTCCCCGCGCCCGGCCCAGCCCGTTCGCGACATGCGCGGCGGTCTCGGCATGCGGCAGCTCGCGGATGAAGTCCTCTTCGCGCGGCGGCGGAAGGGAATCGCGGTCCGATGCGGCCGGGACTTCGAAATCGATGGCCGCGCGTTCGACGAGCGCGGGCGCGCCGGCGAGCGCCGCGACATAGACAATTGAGAAAAACAGGGCGTACACATGATAGCCGGGGTTCCAGAACACCTGGGCGTGGCCGAACAGATACCAGCCCAGCACGATGCTTGCCCCCACCATGAGAAACCCGGCCGCAAGATACAGCGCCTTCTTTGTGGGCGGGACCACGAGCGCGAGCCCCGGAAACACGAGAAACACGAGAAGAATATTGACAAATGCTCCTATGCCGGAAAGGTCCCTCACCCACGATTCCTGGAGGACGTCCATTGCCGACGTGGCCCACAGCTCCACGCCGGGGAACTGGGATCCCACGGGTGTGGTGAAGAAATCGGCGCCGGCAAGCGCGTCGGTGACGCCCACGAAGACCAGCTTGTCGCGCAGGAGCGCGGGGTCGATTGCGCCGCTGAGCACCTTCACCGCGGGCAGCGTGTGCACGGTACCGCTCCTGCCCCGAAAGTGGATGAGCGTGCTGCCCGCGTAGCCGGAAATGGGCACGCTCCGGTCGCCGAGCCTCACCTGGGGTTTGCCGTCGAGCACGAACTCATCCGGCTTGACGCCGAGGTACGCCGCCGCGGCGCACAACCCGAACGACGGATAATACTCGTCGCCCGCCTTGATCACGTGCACGATCTCGCGAAGCTTCTGGTCAACCTTTTCCGTGGTGACGTTGATGACGCCGCTCTGCGTCGCGGAGGTGGTGAACAATGAGTCGGAGGCGTCGATCCTGTTTGCGGAGAAGAACGTGACGTTGTCGAGTCCGGCCTTCTGCTTCACCAAAAGAAACCGCTGTTTGAACACCGCCGGCGGCACCGGGACCTCGGCCGAGTCCGCGCCGCCCGCGCGGAAGGTGGCGCGGAACGGAAGGATGAGCTTATTTACTTTTGCAAACGCCCGCGCGAGGCTGTCGTTGCCCGCCGGGTCCTCGCGCTTGGGCGGGAACAGGATGTCGAGCGCCACCACGCGCGGCGAGCACGCCTGCAGGCAGTCGATGAGCTGCGCGACCACCGCGCGCGGCCACGGCCAGGTGCCCACGCCGCTGATGCTCTCCGCGTCGAGGCCCACCACCACCACCGAATCGCACACCGGGGTCGCTTTTGTGAAGGCAAAATTCAGGTCGTAGAAGACGTTTTCCACAAACTTGAGCGGCTTGAAGAACATCACCGCCGTCAACAGCACGGTGCCGCTGCCGAGCACCGCGGCCTTTTTGAACGTCATCACTCACTCTCCTCGAAAAGTTCGCCGATGCGCCTGTCGCGCTCGGTGTTCCATTTTTCCCACGAGTCGGCCTCGTTCCGCTTGAAATCCTCGACCGGCTTCGGTTTTCCTTTTTTATCAATGCGGATCTTCTGCATGTCGTGCACGATGGTCACCCACTGGTCCATGCTCACCTCGCTCGGGCCCGCCACTTCGCCGGGGCCGTTCACCTCGCCCACCTCGCCGCCCGCGGCAGCGTGCACGGCCGGATTGTTCTTCACCGCGACCTCGCCGGTGTACACCTTGACTTCGGAGGAACTGTCCTTTTCCACGGACGCTTCGTACACCGTGCCGTGGACGCCGGCGATCGCCGTGGGCAGCTCGAGGTCGAAGCGGCTCACCTTGTCCTGGAACCGCCGTATCTTGGCCCACACCGATCCCAGGGTGAATCCCATCTTTGTCTTTCCCGCGCCGGCCTGCGCGTCGCGGAAGGCCTCCACCGTGAGCCGCGTGTTCTCCCTAAGCCTCACCACGGTTTCCCTGTTGACAATGATTTCCACCCTTCCGTTGGCCTGCGTCACAACCACGTCCCCAGGGTACACGATGGTGTTGACGCTAAGCTTTCGTTTTGCGCCGGCTTTCGGGATCACCAGCGCGTCGCCTTCCACGCACGTGACCACCCCCTGCGACGCTGCCACTTTCTGCTCGGCCGCCGCCGGGGCGGCTGCCTGGGCCGGTTTTTCTCCTTTGTAATACGGATTGTGCAGGACAAGAACCTGCTCGATAGCGATGACGTTGATGTCCTTGAGCGACGGATTGTCCCTGGCAACCGCCTTGCCCATGTCCGCGCTCCAGTACCCGAAATGGTCGATACAGATGAGGCTCACGCTCTCGCCCGCCCGCACGGCGTGCTTCACGAATTCCTCGGTCGCGGCTGCCCGCGGCCCGGCCGACGCGCACAGGGCTGCGAACAGGGCGGCAACAATTGACAAATGGGTCTTTTTCATATTCCTTCTCCCGCGTTACATTGAGAACGAAAACCGGACGGGGTGACCGGCAATTTCAGTTTCGGAATCAACGGAAACCTCGATGGCGCCGTCTGATTCGTGAGCGCTCACGGCGTCGCCGCCCGAGGCAATGCCGCACGCAGCGCATTCGCGCCGCACCTGTTCCACAAGCGCGGCGGCGACCTCGTCCCGTTTCGCACCGGACCCGGCGGAAAGCAGGCATGCACCGCACCTGCGGATCACGCGATTGACAAAAAGGTTAAAGCAAAGGCTGGTGAAGCCCGCGTCGGCGGCCTCGGCCGACACCACGGTGGCCGCCCTGTCGAACCGCGCCTGCGTTTCCTCGAAAAACGTGAGCCCCATGGCCGCGGCCTCCGCCGCGATCCCCGGCGTCACGCTGTAGGCAAACACCTGTCCGCCGGAAAAAATACTTTCTCCCCGCGCGGCCTGACTGCGCGCCGCAACAGGGTCGTTGTCCAGTAGCAACATTTCGGCCCACCGGACCGCTGCGAACCACGCCGCCCTGCCGCCGGCAAGCGGCGGCGCGCACAGGCACAGGCACCTCGCGTGCAGATCCTGGCGCAGTTTTTTATAGGGCAGGAACCTGTCGTCGTCGAAAAGATAGGCCACGGTCTCGCGGCCGGAAATGCCAGACTGCAGCGGTTCGTCTGCGGAAAGCGGCGCAATAACCATGCATTTGTACTGGTCGGCGGCTGCGGCGACCACAGCTATGGCCTCGACATGAGCATTTGCAAATGAGACGTCGAAGTCCCATATCACAATATCCGGCGGGAATCCCTGTTTCACGCATTCTCCCAGAACCCGGCCGAAGGTATCCGGCATGTCGCTGATTTCGGCCGAGTAAACGGTCACCTGCGCCTCCGGCTTCCTGCCCACCGCCTTCGCAAGCGTCATCAGCCAGGTCCATGACGCCTTTCGCATGCTGAAAAAGGGCTGGTTTAGAATTGCGTCCGTCTGGGTCTGCAACCGCCGTTCGCACTCGTCAATGTAGCCGGAGAGTTCTTTCTTGTTGAAATTCTCCTGCGGCCCGGACACCGTTTCAACCAGCGCTTCCGTAAAGCCGCGCTTCGCGGCATTT